>CAYSKU010000198.1:0-4297 GCA_964431775.1 uncultured Ruminococcus sp.
ACAGGCATGAATCGGCGTTCGTGAAGCTGAGATCGGAAGATATCCCACGACAATGTTATTGGTGCAGGTCTGGTCGGCTGAGGTCGCCTGAGGCGACAGGCATGAATCGGCGTTCGTGAAGCTGAGATCGGAAGATATCCCACGACAATGTTATTGGTGCAGGTCTGGTCGGCTGAGGTCGCCTGAGGCGACAGGCATGAATCGGCGTTCGTGAAGCTGAGATCGGAAGATATCCCACGACAATGGAGTTTGTGCAGATTTGGTCGGCTGAGGTCGGCTGCCGCTAAAAAATATATCCCTAAAGGAGGTCCACTATGATAAGAAAGCTCACTCTCTCTGCCTATCCCGAGCCGCTCTCGGCAGTATGTCTCGGTACGGCACGCTTCGGCGGCGAATATGACGAGGCTCGTTCCTTCGCTCTGCTCGACCGTTACTACGCTATGGGCGGTCGTTTTCTCGATACCGCAAATGTCTACGGACGTTGGTCGGGGCGCGGTCTGAACGAATCGGAGCTGACCATCGGCAAATGGCTGAAGCTCCGTCAGATAGATGACATGATCGTCACGTCAAAGTGCGTTCACTGGTCTCCCGATGCACCGTCTGTCAGTCGTGTCAGGCGCGAATGCGCTATGCGCGACATAGACGAAAGTCGGCGTTCGCTCGGCATGGACGAGCTACCGATCTACCTGACTCACCGTGACGACCCCGAAACGGATGTTCGTGTCATCGTTGACTTCATGGTCGAGATGGTCGAGCATGGGTGGGTCAAACGCTTCGGCTTCTCGAATTATTCCGCAGAGCGTGTGAAGACCGCGCTCGAATACATGGGTGACGACCGGCATCGGCTGTTCGTCGGTGTGTCGAACGAATGGAGCCTGCACAAGGAGGCGGAGATCGCCGTTCGCGGCGGCACTCTCGAAAGGCAGGGTGAGATGATCGTGACCGACCTTCCCCTGTGGAGACTGCACCGCGAGACCGACGTACCGCTCCTCTCGTTCTCCGCATCTGCTCACGGCTTCTACGCGAAGCTCAAATCGTCCGCAGACCTGTCCGAGACGGAACGTGAGGTCTACGCCGGACTTTGCGCGGAGCATGAGAAAAGCGGCGTATCGGTCAATGCTATATCTGTAGCATACCTTTTGAATTCGGGAGTACCCTGCATACCCGTGGTCGCGGTCAGCTCGGAGAAGCAGCTTGCGGAATTTGAGGATATCTCAGGCTGGAGCAGTGACTTATCCTCACTCTCGCCGTTTGCGAAGCTCCGCTGACGGACGTTTCACCCTAACCAAAGAAAGACTGTCGTAGGCTTGTAGTACGACAGTCTTTTGTTATGTACGCTTGTTATCTTTCGATGGCTGCAACGGTAAGGTTTGCCTTTCTGATCCGTTCGTAGGTCTCCTCGGAGAGCTTCGGACTGCGGTCGTAGGCGTAGAGACCGTTCTGCTCCTGCTCGATATCCGTGAGCTGCGTATAGCAGAAGCCGCATATGCGCGGACACTCGAGAAGCACGTGTGTCAGACCCTCGTAGCGTGCCGCGAATTCCTCCTCGGAGCGCGGAGCCATGCCGTAGCCCCAGCCGTCATCACGTTCACCCGGCTTCCAGTACGTTCCGCCGTACTCGCTCACCCACACAGGCTCACCGCGATAGGTATGTCTGCGGAGCTGCTCGGCGTGGATCGGGTTATGACAGTACATCGGGTCGTCGAGCATGGGCGCAAGCTTTGCGCGGAGGCTCTCTGGATCCTGATCGTACTCGTGGATGTCGAACATATCGGTCTTCCAATGCAGACCGCCGGAGGCATCGATGACGGGACGATACGGGTCTATCTGCTTTGTAACATCGTAGAATATCGTCTGACAGATCGGGTCGTTGTCACGTCTCCAGTACGATTCGTTCTCGGGACACCAGCCGATTATCGAGGGGTGGCTGTAGTCGCGACGAACGGTATCCATCCATTCGGGGAGGAAGCAGCCGACACCGTGTGCATCGGACAGCATAGTACCGTTTGCGTACTCGCCCCAAACGATGTAGCCGAGACGATCGGCCCAGTACAATGTACGCTCCTCGAATACTCTCTGGTGAAGTCTCGCACCGTTGAAGCCGAGCTTCATCGAAAGCTCGATATCGTGGCGCAGGAAATCATCGGAGGGTGCGGTATATATTCCCTCGGGATTGAAGCCCTGATCGAGGACTGTACGCATGAAGAGCGGTCGTCCGTTCAGGTGGAGCGCACCGTTCTTCAGCTCAACGGAGCGCATACCGAAGTAGCTCTCCACACGGTCTGTGTGATCGAGGGTCAGAACGAGGTCGTAGAGCTCGGGAGAGCCGACGTTCCAAAGGTGTAGCTCATCAACGGTCAGCTCGAACGAAGCGATACCCGAGGTCACGTGAGCGGAGGCAGTGCCGACAGAACGTCCTTTGTAGAACGCCTCTGCGGAAACGACCTCACCGCCCGAGGTCTCGACCTCGATACGCAAACGTTCTTCCGGCACGAACGGAGTCAGCTTCACATAGCGAATGTAGCTTTCGGGAACGAATTCGAGCCACACGGTCTGCCATATTCCGGTGGTTCTGGTGTACGAGCAGGCATATGATGCGTATTTTTCGCACTGCTTGCCACGCGGCTGCTCACCACTGCGTAGGTCATCCTCGGCGTAAAGGGTGATCCGATTCTCGCCCTCGCGAACGAGGTCGGTGATATCGTAGGTAAAGGAGGAATAGCCTCCCTTATGCTCCCCTGCCCTCGCTTCGTTGACCCATAAAACGGAATGGTAATCGACCGCACCGAAATGTATCAGCACACGACCGCCAAGCTGTTCTTTTGTCAGCTCGAACGTCCTGCTGTACCAGACTGCGGGCATCCAATCAACGTAGCCTATGCCGGAAAGTCTGCTCTCGGGGCAGAACGGCACGGTTATGGGACGTACCTCGTTTGAGCGGAAGCTGTCGTAATGCTGTAGACCGCGCTCGATGCCGGAATTACCGAAGTCGAACAGAAACTCCCATTCGCCGTTCAGATTCATCCATGAGTCACGCACGAGCTGCGGACGCGGATATTCGGGACGTGGAATATTGCTCATATTTATCCTCCTGTGTATAAGTCGTGAAGCCGAGCCGCGGCATAGCCGACAGGATGCACAAATGAAATTGTCGTGGGATCGCTTGCAATTTCAGCTTCAAGTGCATCGAAGACCGTTTGTCGCCTCAGGCGACCGGCTCAGACGACCCGAAGACGGCACAAATGAAATTGTCGTGGGATCGCTTTCAACCAAAGCTGAAATAACGCCGATGACCGCCTGCGGCGTCACGCCGCCTACTCGAATTTATAGCCGAGCTCCTTCATGTCGCCTTCGAAGAAATCGAACATATGTACACCGTCGTCGGTCTTGTAGCGACCGACAGAGTCGGGACGCATCTCGATCTTTGCCATAGGTATTCCGAGATAGTCGGAGAGACGCTTCAGCGTGTTGTCCTGATCGAATACCATGTCCTCGAAGCGAACGGAGATAACGTTCTTCGGCGCGGGCGTGGCGCGGACGATCTCACGCTGATACAGCCAGCTTATCGCACGGTCGTGACGAACGTCACCGGTCTTTTCGTAGGCTATGCCGAAGTCGCCGAGATCGTCTGTCAGATGACCGCCGAGTATGCAGTCACGCGGATCGCGTACCCAGAAGATGTACTTTATCTCGGGGAACATACGAACGATCCAGGGATAGACAAGTGTAGTTTCGGGTATCTTCCAGCCCTTGTTTTCGGCAGGAGAATTGAGTACGCTGTGCAGATACTCCTCGATCAGCGTCGTGAATTCGGTCGGAATGGGACAGGTATGCACCTTGCTGAAATCCCATTTGTTGTCACCCTCGTACTTGACGTACTTTGCGAAGACGCGGCACGCCTCGTACATTTTTTCGGGGGGAAGGAGGTCGCCGGAGCCGTTGAGAGGCTCGCCCATGAACACTCCGCTTGCCGTCAAGGTGTGCGACATGGAGCGTGTTCCGGAATGTCCTCTGCCAATAACTGTAATAAGCATTTTCTGTTCTGCCTTTCGGTATATCGAATTTTGGTTACTCATAGTTTATCACACTCGGCGTTTTATGTCAATCCCGAGATCGGGAAAACGACATTTTGAGCGTGAACGAGTGCGGAAATGTCCCATAAATGACTGTCGGGTAGGACTTTTTTAAGTCCTACCCGACAGAGCCGCCGACAGCCTTTATCTAAAGCTGTGCTATTTTGTCAAAACTCCCTTTTTTCCACTCTCGCATTGCCGTGCGTGTACACCGGCAGCAGCTT
>CAYSKU010000199.1:0-4208 GCA_964431775.1 uncultured Ruminococcus sp.
TACGATGAGAACAATAAGAGCCGTACCCTCGCAAATATCGCCTATTCCGTCACGACCTTCATAATAGACGACTATACGACGAGCGGAGAGATGAGCTTCAACGATTACCTAAATAAGTCGGTCTACCCGATAAAGCCCATGCTCGACTCACTTGAGGGAAACGTCGAGAACCTCGTCATATTCATCGCGGACGGAGAGGGAAATATCAAGCTGATCGGTGGCGCACCGCGCTCGGAGAGCTTCGCCGGAGCTGACGGTATAGTCTCTCCCGGGGAGGAGATAGCGTACCCCGAGAGCGTTACGGAGGCACTTCGTGACAGCGGCGGAATATCGCGCAACGATACCCTCGACGGATTTTTCGACGAAAAGCACTTTATCTATATCCAGCCGATCACGACAAAGAGCGGAAACGTCGTCGGCTCTGTCATGACCTGTACGATGAGCTCGGACATGGACGAGCTTCTCGAAGCGATGATAAAGACGATAGTCATGTCAACGCTGTGGCTCATGCTTGCCGCACTGATCGCAGTCTACTTCATAACCGAACGACTGGTCTCACCTATACGTGAGATGAGCCGCGCCTCACGTGCCTTTGCGGCAGGACGCTTCGACGTCCGGGTCGAGGTCAACGGAAACGATGAGGTCGCCGAGCTTGCCACAGCCTTCAATAATATGGCAAATTCACTACAGCACAGCACGGAGGTGCAGCGGATGTTCCTCGCGAACGTCTCCCATGACCTGCGTACACCCATGACGATAATCCGCGGCTATATCGAAAACATACAGAGCGGCGCGATACCGCCCGATAAGGTACCGCATTACCTCGGTGTAATATCCACAGAGGTCGAACGTCTCTCACGTCTCGTCACGAGCCTTTTGGATATCACAAAGATACAGGCGGGCGAGAGAAAATTCGATATAAAGCCGTTTGACATATGTGAGATGGCACGTGAGATAATAATCTTCTCCGAGCAACGTCTGGAGGATAAGAAGCTCGATGTCATGTTCGATGCGGAGCGTGATAATATGTACGTCAACGCCGACCGCGGCGCGATACACCAGATACTGTCGAATATATGCGATAACGCCATAAAATTCTCGAGAGAGGGCGGTCGATACGAGATATCGATAAAGGATGTCGGACAAAAGACCGTTGTCAGCGTGTATAACGAGGGTGTTGGTATCGCGGAGGAGGAGCTGCCCTACGTGTTCGACCGATTCTATAAGAGCGATAAGAGCAGAGGTCTCGATAAAACGGGTGTCGGACTCGGACTGTTCATCGCTCGAACGATAATAGAAGCGCATAACGAGACCATAAAGGTCGAGAGCGAATACGGAAAGTGGTGCAGATTCACATTCACACTGCAAAAAGCGAACCGTCCTGCACCGACGGTCAAGGAACCCGACAACGCTTAGGTGCTGTTTGAAAAAGAAGAAGAAATAAAGAAACGGAGTATGAAAATGACCCTACGATATACCGCCACCTGCCTGTTCGGACTTGAGGGACTTCTCGGCGAGGAGCTGACAACCCTCGGCTACCGCAGGATCGATTCCATAGACGGACGTATCACCTTCGAGGGTAACGAGAACGCCTGCGCCGTGTGCAATATCAACCTGCGCTTTGCGGAGCGGCTCTACCTGAACCTCGGAACGTTCGATGCCTCGACCTTCACGGAGCTGTTCGACGGAACGAAGTCGCTCCCGTGGGAGGACTATATCTCACGCGACGACGAATTTCCGGTCAGCGGTCACGCAATAAAAAGTAAGCTCTTTTCCGTCCCCGACTGTCAGAGGATAGTCAAAAAAGCGATATCCACACGTCTCGGCGAGAGGTACGGTCTGCAAACGCTCCCCGAGACCGGCACACGCTATAGGATAGAGTTCTTCATCTTCAAGGACAGAGCCTCACTGATGATCGACCTGTCGGGCGTACCGCTCCATAAAAGAGGGTATCGTCCCGAGACCCATACCGCACCGATACGCGAGACCCTTGCGGCGGCACTCGTCAAGCTGGCGCGTCCGCGTGAGGACGTGCTTCTCTGGGATCCGTTCTGCGGCTCGGGAACTATCGCCATAGAAGCCGCGATGCGTATGAAGAATATAGCACCCGGCATGAACCGCTCGTTCGTTTCGCAGAGCTATCCGGCGTTTCCCGAGACCTCGTGGCGTGATGCCTTCGAGCGTGCGAGAGCGGAGGTGCGCGAGACCGACTTCGAGGTGTACGCAACGGATATCGACCCTGCCTGCGTGGAGCTGACGACCTCGTGTGCAAAGCGCGCCGGAGTCCTTGACAGGATCAATACCTTCCAAATGGATGCACTCGACATAGCTACCCTCGGACGGCGCGGAACGATAGTCACGAATCCCCCCTACGGCGAA
The DNA here is from genome assembly GCA_964431775.1 of uncultured Ruminococcus sp. Classification (GTDB taxonomy): domain Bacteria; phylum Bacillota; class Clostridia; order Oscillospirales; family CAG-272; genus UMGS1696. Next base: position 2,380 of record CAYSKU010000199.1, read on the forward strand.
CGCCTCATGACCCCCGAGGAGGCGGAGGAGCTGTACCGTGCCATGGGACAGGCGTTTGCATCACTCGAACGCTGGCAGATATACGTCATAACACCGCACGAGGACTTTCCGCGCCTGTACGGTAGACGTGCCGATAAGATACGTAAGCTCTATAACGGTATGATACCGTGCTACTATTACCAGTTCTTCAAAAACAATACACCTCGATGAGCGTTTTTTCTCATCAAAAGCGTTAAAAAGCAGAAATTCCGTCCATACTGTTCGGTATAACCGACAGTTGGACGGAGTTTTTTTATGAAGATATATAACGGATGCCTTAGCGGCTGCTTCGACGAGGACGTTTCCGTGATGGATACGATACTGCGTACCGAGCATAGCTTCGATATGCTTCGCAAGAGCATGGAGGTCGCCGGCGCACGTATCGTCATGTACTATCTCGACGGCTTTGTTAAGGCAGAGTCACTGCAAAAGCTCCTCACCTACGTGGTGAGTGTCGATAGTATGGGAGACCGTACCTCCGGCGCGGCACAACGCTTCGCGGAGCGGCATATACCTGCCGCCGAGGTTGATGTCGCGAACGAGATAGACGGTCTCGTGCTTGCGGTAATGAGCGGCTGTACCGTCTTTCTCTGCGATGCCTTTGATGCAAACGCTCTGGTGATCGACCTGCGGACGTATCCGGCAAGACAGCCGGCAGAGCCCGAGAACGATAAGGTGATGCGCGGCAGTCGCGACGGCTTTGTCGAAACGCTCATCTTCAATACCGCGATGATACGCCGCCGCATACGAAGCACCGACCTTACGATACGCTACTTAAACGTCGGAAAAAGCACGAGGACGGACCTTGCGCTGTGCTATATGGAGAGCAGGGCAGATCACTCCTACGTTGAGGAGCTTTGCGAAAAGCTACAGGGACTCGAAACAGACTCCCTCGTTCTCGGGCATCAGAGCGTCATAGAAGCGATGCTGAAAACGAGATGGTATAATCCGTTTCCGAAGATACGCTCGACAGAGCGTCCCGATACTGCCGCCGCGACCATACTCGAGGGTGGGGTCATACTGATCTGCGATAACAGTCCCGAGGCTATGATCTTCCCGACAGGACTGTTCGACTTTTTGCAGGAGACGGACGACTATTATTTTCCGCCGCTCACCGGAACCTACCTCCGTCTGCTCCGCCATGCGATATTCTGGATGACCATGCTGTTCACCCCACTGTGGTATCTCCTGCTCATGCACGGTGATGCGCTGCCGGAGGCACTGCGCTTTCTTATACCTGCCGACCCGGGCGCACTTCCGATACTTTGTCAGCTCCTCCTCACGGAATTTGCCCTTGACGGCTTGAAGCTTGCCTCACTCAATACGCCGAACGTGCTGTCAAACTCTCTTTCGGTGGTCGGAGGACTTCTCCTCGGCGACTTTGCCGTCACTGTCGGCTGGCTGTCTCCCGACGTGATACTGTATATGGCGTTCGTTGCGATAGCGAACTTCACACAGTCGAACTACGAGCTGGGCTATACGTTCAAGTATTTCCGCGTGCTTCTGCTCCTGCTCACCGCACTTTTTGACGTAGTCGGCTTTATCTGCGGTCTCGCGCTTGCCGTGCTGCTTGCCGCAACTAACCGCACGGTCGATGGACGAAGACGATACCTTTATCCGCTCATACCGTGGAACGGTGATGCACTCGCAAGACTCCTCTTCCGCCTCAAAAAAAGAGAATAGGGCGGCTGAGCCGCCAAGCATGAATCGGCGTTTGTGAAGTTGGAGTTGCACAATGACCCACGACAATTTTATATGTGCAGATCTGTCTACCGGAGCGGCTGAGCCGC
>CAYSKU010000200.1:0-4177 GCA_964431775.1 uncultured Ruminococcus sp.
ATAATATTGTCGTGGGATATCTTCCAATTTCGACTTCACGAACGCCGATCCATGCTCGCGGTCTCAGACCGCCCCGATTCATGTCTGCGGCGACTTCGCCGCCGACCGGCGGGGGTGGAAAAAGTCGAGGAGGAGAGAGCGCGACTCGCGTTCGAGAACGCCGAACGTCACCGCGAATTTGTGGTTCAGCGGATACGAGTTCAGGTTGAGTAGCGATCCGGTCGCCCCCGACTTCGCATCCTTCGCACCGACTACGATACGCGGTATCCGCGCATTCCAGATCGCTCCGGCGCACATCGGACACGGCTCGAGCGTCACGTACAGTGTGCTTCGCGTGAGCCGCCAGCCGCCGAGCCGCCGACACGCCGCCGAGATCGCCGCAGTCTCCGCGTGATAGAGCGCGTCGTGATAGTACTCCCGACCGTTGCACTCCGCACCGACCAGCTCTCCGTCACGCACGATCACACACCCTACCGGAACGTCACCGCAGCGCGCCGCGACTGCCGCAAGCTCCAACGCCGCCGCCATGTAGTATTCGTCCTCCCCGATACCCGACTCGGCTGCCGCCGAGCCCTCGTACCGCCGATAACGTGCCGCGATCTCCGCGATCTCCGCACCACGTCCGGTCTCGTTTGTCATACCTCGTCCTCCTTTGCGGTATCGTCTTCGTTTGTGCTATCGTTTTCGTTTTCATTTTCGTTTTCGCTCCATACCTCACGCAGGCTTCGCCGCACGACGAGCGCGAGAGCCGCGCCGAAGCCGAGCGCGACAAGGATGAGGTCGAGGATGGTACGTATGCGAGCGGCATTTTCGAACGCGCCGCCGTCCGCAAGCAGTGTCATATAGACGAGCGAACGCAGATTGACCGCCGTATGCGACCATATGACCACCGCAAGTGAGCCGGAATGCTCAAGTGCGAACGCAAGCACGATACCGGCGAATAGGGCGTTCACCATACCGCCGACCGAGCTGTGGACTATCGCGAAAAGTATCGCCTGGGCAAGACCTGCGAAGATGGGCTGCATCGGGCGAAGCTCACGGTAGTACAGCCAACGGAATATGTATTCCTCGAAGATGGGGTGTATCAGCACGAGAGCGGCAACGGCGGCAGGAGAAGCCGGACCGATCGGAAGCTCCGTTGCGGCATTGTCGGTTCCGGCGGTACGTGCGACGACGTGCATCGCGAGTATCATTCCGGCGATACAAACATGCGTATACAAAAGCCGCCCGAGGGCGGTATCACGCGGAGGAAAGGGGGGGATACGCCGCGTATCGTCCGTATCCGTGTCGGTATCGGCATGGTGGTCTACAGGTCTGCCGAGGATACGGAGGGTCTCCCCGCCACAGCTCAGGCGAAAAAAGACGACTCCGACCACGGAGGCGACAACGAAAGCGAGGTTGTCGGACAGGTAGTCCGGCAGACCGAGGCTTGAGAGAAGCAATATCCCGAGCCGTTGCAGGATCACCATTATCATGAACGGCATCATAACGCCGATCAATCGGCGAACGTTAGTTTTTTCCAATATAATAATCTCCGGTCTTATGGCAGCCTGAGGCTGCGCGCAGTCATCGGCGGCGGTCTGAGACCGCAAGCAGGCATCGGCATTATTTCAGTTTAGGTTGAGAGATGACCCACGACAATATTATTTGTGCAGACTTGTCTGCTGACGGCTCGTTTTGTCGTATTTGTTCGGTATCAGCCACACGTGTAGGAGCCTCCCTCCGGGAGGGAGACTGCGTTACAATAGACCTGCACCAATAATATTGTCGTGAGATATCGTACAACAACAGCTTCACGAACGCCGATGTCTGTTTGCAGCCTCAGGCTGCCGCCGATCCGTGCCTGTCGGCTCAGCCGACTACAGTAGCTTTGCGCGAAGCTCAGAGGGGCTGAGAGGGGAGAGGTCTGCCGGTGCGATGTCAAACACCGTCTGACAGCCGATCGCGCCGCGCTCGTGCATCCTGTGTATCGCACGTGCGAACGCAACGAGTACCCCTGCTGTAAACTCCGGATTCGAGTCGAGCTTCAGGCTGTACTCGATAACGTGGCTGTTCTCTCCGTCCCAACCGGTCGTTCCGGTGCGGATGACACTTCCGCCGTGCGGTATCCCTGCGTGATCGCGGCGAAGCTCCTCCTCCGTGATGAACGTCACTGTCGTGTCGTAGTCCGCAAAATAGTTCGGCATGGTCTTTATCTCACGCTCGATACGCTCGAGATCCGCGCCCTCCTCTGCCACTACGTAGCATTCGCGAGTGTGCTTCTCACGTACCGTCAGCTCCGGCATCTCTCCGGCACGTACCGACTCGAGCGCGGACGGTACGGGAACAGTGTACTGACGTGCGTCAACGACCCCCTCGATACGGCGTATCGCGTCCGAGTGACCCTGGCTCACGCCGCGCCCCCAGAACGTGTAGTCACGTCCGTTCGGCAGTATCGCCGAGGCGTATAGCCTGTTCAGGGAGAACATCCCGGGATCCCAGCCGGCAGAGATCAGCGCGATATGTCCGCTTCCGCGTGCCGCCTCGTCCACCCTTTCGAAATGTGTCGGGATGGAGGCGTGAGTGTCAAAGCTGTCGAGGACGTTGAAGTCGGCAGCTAAGGCAGGGGTCATCTCCGGCAGATCGGTAGCACTTCCTCCGCACAGGATAAGAACGTCTATAGACTCGCGAAATTCGCCGAGCCTGTCCGCGTGATACACCGGCACTCCCGAGCGCACCTTTACCGTCTCCGGCGCACGTCTGGTGAATATTCCCACCAGCTCCATGTCGGGTGCGGTCGATATCGCACATTCTACCCCTTTTCCGAGATTTCCGTATCCGTAGATCGCAAGCTTCATTGGATGTTTCCCTTCCTTATTATGTAAATTGCATACAGCCGTCCTGCCGCTCGTGCGGTCATGCGGGCTATGTAAATATTATATACAGACTGTTTTTTTCTGTCAAGACCCATATCGCCGAACAACGTGAGCGGAGCAAAAAAATTTTCAAGCATCTCTCCGAATCCGTGCGTTTGCAAACAATTTCCTTGACTTTCACCCTGTAAAATGATATAATTATCCTTACGACACTTATATATATGCAGGTTCGATCTACCCAAAAAGGCTTTGAGATAGGGTTCGGTGAGGGACTTTTCCTCAAAAAGTCCCTCACCGTCGTCTCCTTCTCGAGCTTATGTTGATATACAAGGATCAGAGAAAAAATTTATTTTACATCCGAAAGGGATACGATCATGACTCTTTGGGAGCTGTTTATAATCGCGGTCGGGCTGTCGATGGATGCGTTTGCGGTCGCCGTATGCAAGGGGCTGTCGGTGCAGAAGCTGAAGGCGCGGCACGCGGTCGTGACGGGGCTGTGGTTCGGTGCGTTTCAGGCATTGATGCCGGCGATCGGGTATCTGCTCGGCACGCAGTTTGCAAGCTACATAACGGCGATAGACCACTGGATAGCGTTCATTCTGCTATGTCTCATCGGCGCGAATATGCTGCGTGAGGCGTTCGGGCGTGAGGAGGAGGAGCTTGACGCTTCGTTTGGGGTCAAGGCGATGCTTCCGCTTGCGATAGCGACGAGCATAGACGCGCTTGCGGTAGGTGTGACGTTTGCGTTCCTCGGAGTAAGCATTGCTCCGGCGGTGGCGTTCATCGGGTGCATAACGTTCGCGCTGTCCGCGCTGGGCGTATTCATCGGAAACCTGTTCGGCAGTCGCTTCAAGAGTGCGGCGGAGATCGTCGGCGGCGGTGTACTGATCGTGATGGGCATCAAGATCCTCCTCGAACACCTCTTCGGCGGCTGAGGTCGCCTGAGGTCGCCTGAGGCGACGGGCAGTCATCGGCGTTCGTGAAGTTGAAGTTGGAAGGTATCCCACGACAATATTATTGGTGCAGATTTGGTCGGCTGAGGTCGCCTGAGGCGACGGGCAGTCATCGGCGTTCGTGAAGTTGAAGTTGGAAGGTATCCCACGACAATATTATTGGTGCAGATTTGGTCGGCTGAGGTCGCCTGAGGCGACGGGCAGTCATCGGCGTTCGTGAAGCTGTTGTTGTACGATATCCCACGACAATGTAGAAAAGTGTGGAGAGTTGAGAGTGGAGTTGACGAGATTCTATAGCACGACCTCTCCCATTCGTGTAGGGCGGTGGCTTGCTGCCGCCGGAACGAAAAATAAAGATAAACTATATTT
>CAYSKU010000201.1:0-4167 GCA_964431775.1 uncultured Ruminococcus sp.
TGTCTCTCCTACTAAGCTTCACGTGCGCCGATGACCGCCTGTCGCCTCAGGCGACTGCCGATGACTGCGCGCAGCCTCAGGCTGCCTGTCGGCTCAGCCGACTACGAGGCTGAGAAGACCCCAAAATATGGGAATGAGGAGGGAGGGGAGCATATTCCCGACCTTGACCTGCTTGCCGAAGAACAGGTTCACGCCGACCGCGAATATCAGCACAGACCCGACAAGGGAAAGATCCGATATGACCGCCTCGTCGAAAAAGCTCCCGATAAAGCCTGCCGCAACGGTGAAGAAGCCCTGATACAGTACCATGGGGATGACCGAGAACAGTACGCCTACACCGAGCGTTGACGCAAAGACCATAGTCGATATAAGGTCGAGGACAGACTTCGAATAGAGCATCGTCGGGTCGCCGTAAAGTCCGTCGCGAAGCGCACCGACTATCGCCATTGCTCCAACACAGACTACAAGTGTCGCCGTCACGAAGCCCTCCGTGAAGCGTGAGTCGTTATCGCGAAGCAGCGGTATCCGCTTTATACGGTCGCCGAGTCCCTCGAGAAAGTCCTCGATGTGCAAAAGCTCTCCGATGAGCGTCCCTATCGCTATCGACAGTATCATCATCATTATTCCGTTTGTCGAGAGTGCGCCGTCCGATTGCACGACCAACATCTCCTGCATGGTGCTTCCGATACCGATAAACATGGTCGCAAGACCGAGTGCCTTCAAAAGTGCGGTCTGTAGACCCTCGGAAAGACCGCGCTTCGCGATCATTCCGATCAGACTTCCGACAATAACTGTGCCGGCATTTACTATAGTTCCGATCCCGGGCATATATTTTGTTGCTCCTTTTTGTTGTGTGATAGCTTTGAATTTATCCTCGTTTATCCGCACCTGTCGGCTCAGCCGAACATCGACAGCTGATTCGTTTTCGACATTCCCGAAAGTGCGCCGTTCTTTTCGAGAAGCTCAAGGACGGACTTCGACACCTTCGCCTTGGTACGCAGCTCCTCGACGGAATAGACCTCGCCCGAGCGTACCGCCTCCATTATGTGTACGGCGGCAGTTTCGCCGAGTCCCGGCAGTGACGTGAACGGAAGCCGTATCTTTCCCTTCTCCGGCAGGTATTTCGTCGCGTGTGACTTATAGATATCGACCGGCAAAAAGTCGTAGCCGCGCTGGAAGCATTCGTTGACGAGCATCAGCGCGTTCGCAGTCGCCGCTTCCGTCGCCGAAAGATCGTTCCGTCGGCTCATGTCGGTAAGCACGCTCCTCACGTGCTCACGTCCTCCCATAACGATCTCGCCGTCAAAACCGTCAGGTGCGGCGGTAAAGTACGCCGCGTAGAACTCTACCGGATAGTATATCTTATACCACATAAGTCGTATAGCATCTATGACGTATGCGGCGGCGTGTGCCTTCGGGAACATATACCGTATCTTTTGCAGAGAGTCTATGTACCACTGCGGAACGTTCGCTTCAAGCATAGCATCACGCATCTCCTGCGGTATGATAACGCCCTTTTTGTTCTTTCTGACGAACTCCATTATCTTGAACGACAGACTCTTTTCCATACCGTACTTATGTATGAGGGTCATCATTATGTCGTCTCGACATCCGATAACATCCGATATCGTGCATATCTTGTTGTTGATAAGCTCGTCCGCGTTGCCGAGCCAACAGCCTGTACCGTGAGTCAGACCCGATATCTGCAAAAGGTCGGTGAAGTTCTTCGGCTGTGCGGACATAAGCACCTTACGGATGAAGTTCGTTCCCATCTCGGGAAGTCCGAGGGTGGCGGTCTTACTGTCGATCTGCTCCGGCGTTACCCCGATGGGCTCTGTTGACGTAAAGCTCCTGTAGACCGCCGGATCACTCATCGGTACGTCAAGGACGTTGTAGCCCGAATATTCCTCGAGTCTCTTGTACTTTGTCGGAATATCGTGTCCGAGTATATCGAGCTTCAATATGGTGTCGTGCAGATACTTGAACTCGAAATGGGTCGTTATTATATCGGAGTTCGGGTCGTCTGCCGGATGCTGTACCGGACAAAAGTCGTATACCTCGTACTCCTGCGGCACGACTATGATGCCGCCCGGGTGCTGACCTGTCGTCCTCTTTACACCGACACAGCCTGCGACCAGACGATCCATCTCCGCACGGCTCACGGATATGCCCTTGCCCTCGAGGAACTTCGCGGCAAAGCCGTAGGCGGTCTTATCGGCAAGAGTACCGATAGTACCTGCCTTGAACGCCTTTCCCGTACCGAAAAGCACCTCAGTGAATTTGTGTGCATCTCCCTGAACGTCACCGGAAAAATTAAGGTCTATGTCGGGGGTCTTGTCTCCCTTGAAGCCGAGGAACGTCTCGAACGGTATGTCGTGACCGTCACGGTACAGCTCCTCTCCGCAGTTCGGGCATTTTTTCGAGGGAAGGTCAAAGCCGGAGCCGTATTCACCGCCCTCGAAGAACTCGGAATAGCGGCACTTTGTACAACGGTAGTGTGGCGGCAGAGGGTTGACCTTGGTTATTCCTGCCATAGTTGCCGCGAACGACGAGCCGACCGAGCCTCTCGAGCCGACCTGATACCCCTTGGCTTCGCTGTTCTCAACGAGCTTACGTGCGATTATGTACATTATCGCGAAGCCGTTCTTGATTATCGCATCAAGCTCACGTGAAAGACGTGCGGAGACGAGCTCCGGAAGCGGATCTCCGTACCAGTCCTTCGCAAGCTCCCAGCACTTTGTGGTAAGCTCCTCCTCCGCGCCGTCGATATGCGGCGGATAGTTTCCCTTCGGTATCGGACGAACGACCTCGATCATATCGGCGATACGTCTGGGATTCTCTATGACAACCTCACGTGCCGTCTCCTCGCCGAGGTACGAGAACTCCTCGAGCATCTCCTCGGTCGTTCGGAAGTATAGCTTCGTGTCACGGTCGGCATCCTTGAAGCCGAGACCTGTCAGGATTATACGTCGGTAGATCTCGTCCTCGGGATCCTTATAGTGTGCGTCACACGTCGCGCAGACGGGACGTCCGGCACGTCGTCCGAGCTCGACTATACGTCGGTTCAGCTCACGAAGTGCCTCCTCGTCCGCGACAGTACCCTCTCGTATCATGAATTCGTTGTTCGAGATGGGCTGTATCTCGAGGTAATCGTAGAAGCGTGCGATCTCGAGAAGCTCCGCATCCGACTTTCCCGACATCATAGCCGAGAACAGCTCACCGGCTTCACAGGCTGAACCGAGGATCAGTCCCTCACGGTGCGCTTCAAGTACGGTACGCGGTATGCGCGGATGACGATAGTAATATTTCAGGTAGGATTCGGACACGAGCTTATACAGGTTCTTTAGTCCCACCTGATTCTTGACGAGGATCACCTGGTGGTACGAGCGGAGCTTCAGGGGGTCTGACTTTTCAGCCATCACGTAGTTCATACGTGAGATATTGTCGATACCCTCCTCCTTGAGCCTCTCCGTCATACAGGTGAATATCGCGGCAAGCATCTCCGCATCGTCCGAGGCGCGGTGATGATTGAAGTCGCCGAGCTGATAGTGCGCGGCAAGGGTATCGAGCTTATGGTTCTTCAGTCCCGGGTTCATGTAGCGCGACATCGCAACGGTATCGAGGTACGGATTCTCAAACGCCATACCGGCTTCCTCTGCCGCGTGACGTATGAAGCCCGTGTCGAACGAAGCGTTATGTGCAACGAGCATACGGTCTCCGATGAACTCGAAGAAGTCGCGCAGTACCTCCGCGATCTTCGGAGCTCCCGACACCATCTCGTCCGTGATACCGGTAAGCTCGACTATATTTTCAGGTATCGGTACCTCCGGATCGACGAACGAATTAAAGCGCGACAGTATCTCGCCGTTCTTTACGATGACCGCGCCTATCTCGGTTATCTTGCACGTTACCGCCGACAGTCCCGTCGTTTCGATATCGAACACCGCGAACTCATCGTTGAACGTTATGCTCTCTCCGCGATACGCGGCACGTGACGTATCGTCAACGTAGTACGCTTCAATGCCGTACAGTACCTTTATCTCACCGTTCAGCTTTTCCGCAGCCTCCATAGCGACCGGAAAGCTTTGCAGATTACCGTGGTCTGTTATCGCAATCGCCGGATGACCCCATTTGTGCGCGGTCTTTACTATGTCGTCTGCCTTTGTG
>CAYSKU010000202.1:0-4138 GCA_964431775.1 uncultured Ruminococcus sp.
CCCCCTCCCTCCCGGAGGGAGGCTCATCTACGTTCAACTAAAGCTAACGTCAGCAAACCAAGTCTGCACAAATTATATTGTCGTGGGATATCTTTCGGTTTCGGCTGAAAGTGCGCCGATGACTGTCCGTCGCCTCAGGCGACCGACAAAACTTCGTCAACTCCACACTTTTTATATTGTCGTGGGATATCTTCCAACCTCAACTTCACGAACGCCGATGACTGTCCGTCGCCTCAGGCGACCGACAAAACTTCGTCAACTCCACACTTTTTATATTGTCGTGGGATATCTTCCAACCTCAACTTCACGAACGCCGATGACTGTCCGTCGCCTCAGGCGACCGCCGACTCAAAAAACACCACCTTACTCGGCTTTTATCACGCGAAAAGGTTGACAATTTCACATATAATGTGTTAAAATAGATCACAACAATGTGATATTTCCGATCTCAGAGAAAGGAGCGAATACTATTGTACAACGAACGACGTGAACAGATCCGTTCTCTACTCCTGTCCAAGCCCTTTATCTCACTTAAGGAGCTTGAGGAGCTTTTTCCGAACGTGTCCGGTATGACTCTGCGCCGCGACATCGAGTATTTCGAGCGTGAGCATGAAGCCATAAAGGTGCGCGGCGGTGCGCGTAGCATGAAATTCATAACCGCGCAGACCGATGACTCTATCACGGCTCGTATGAAGGAGAACGTCCAGCTCAAGGACTCCATAACGGCTCGTGCGGCTGAATTTCTCGAAACGGGTCGCTCGATATTTATCGATTCCGGCTCGACTCTACAGCGCATAGTTCCGTATGTTCCGAACGACCGTTTTACCTTTACGACGACCGACCCCGTATCCGCTCTCGAGCTGTGTAAGATCGGACTCCCGATAGTCAATGTGGTCGGTGGTCGTCTCGACCGTGACAACCAGACCATAACCGGCTTGCAGGCGACACGCTTCCTCTCCGATTTCAACATAGATATCGCGCTCCTCTCCCCATCCGGTCTTTCGGCGCGAAGCGGCTTTACCGTCGGAAATTACAGCGAATGTGAGCTTAAACGTATCGTTGTCGAAAAGGCTCGTCTCGTCGTCATGCTGATGGATTCCTCCAAGATCGACAGGTCTCTGCCGTACACGTTCTGTACGTTCGAGGATATCGACGTTCTGATAACCAGCTCCGCTCTCACTCCCGAGCTTGCAGAGCTCGCGGAGCAGAACGCGGTACGTGTCATCAATGCCGCCGAGGAGAAGAAATAGATCCCCCTGCGCGGCAAAGGAGCGTTATGGGTGCAGTATCACCGCAGCATAAATTCATAAATTAATTTAAGCATCAATTTCATTTAACATATTGAAAGGAACGATTATCCCTATGGCTAACATCGTCATAATGCCCCGTCAGGGACAAAGTGTTGAGTCGTGCATAATTACGACATGGCAAAAGAAAAAGGGCGACCGCGTGGAGGAGGGCGATATCCTGTTCTCCTACGAGACCGACAAAAGTGCCTTTGACGAGCCGGCGCAGTGCTCCGGTACTCTCCTTGAGCTTTTTGCCGCAGAGGGTGACGTAGTTCCCTGTCTCGAGCCGGTTTGCGTGATCGGTGAGGAGGGTGAGGATATATCCGCACTCGTCCCCACTGCCGCAGGTGCGGTCGAGGAAGCAAAGGTCGCCGAGGACAAGACCGAGGCGGCTCCTCGTGAGGTCGAAGCCGAGGCAACGGTCGCAGAGGACGGCGCAAGAATATTTATCTCCCCGAGAGCAAGAAATCTCGCGCTCAAGACCGGCGTTGACATGACAAAGGTAGCTCCGACAGGTCCTCACGGACGTATAATCGAGCGCGACATAAACAAGGCTCTCGATGCCGGCTTCGTCTCAACGACTGCCGCAGTCGAAGCGTTCCTTGCAGGTGAGGCTGTACCGACCTCCGATGCTATCGCGCCCGAGACGGAGACTGTCGCTCCTGTAGCTCCGGTCGCAGAGGTCGCCGCTGTCGCAACAGACGACCTTCGTGCGTACACCGAGGAGCCTATGTCGAACGTTCGCCGTGTCATCGCACGCTCCATGCACGCTTCCCTTTCCGAGATGGCACAGCTCACCCTCAATTCCTCCTTTGACGCAACGGCTCTGCTCGCTTACCGCGCAAAGCTCAAGGCGAACGGTGAGGCGTTCGGTCTCTCGAAGATCACCATCAACGACATGATACTTTATGCCGTTTCACGTATCCTCCCGAAGTATCCCGAGATAAATGCGAACCTCATCGACAACACCTTCCGCAAGTACGTTCACGCGAATATCGGTATGGCTGTTGACACAGACCGCGGACTTCTCGTTCCCGTCATCTTCGGTGCGGACACCCTCTCCCTTGCGGACGTATCCTCTGCCGCAAAGGCTCTTGCGGGAAAGGCTCGTGAGGGCAAGCTCTCTCCCGATGAGATGACCGGCGGAAGCTTCACCGTTTCAAATCTCGGTTCTATGGGTGTCGAAAGCTTTACACCCGTCATCAATCCTCCGCAGACCGCTATCCTCGGCGTATGCTGCACGACGAATCGTCTGAAGGATGACGGAAAGGTATATCCGGCTATGGGACTTTCCCTGACGTTCGACCACCGTGCGGTCGATGGCGCACCGGCAGCTAAGTTCTTAAAGGAGCTCTGCACCGCGCTCGAGAGCTTCGACCTTCTTCTCGCAAAGTAATAAAAAAGTAAGATATAAGACACAGGAAATAAACAAAACTTCAAATAACCGGAGTATATCATGGCTGAAACAAAATTCGATCTGATCATTCTGGGCGGCGGTCCGGCAGGCTACAATGCGGCTGAACGTGCGGCTCACGGCGGTCTGAAAACGCTCGTCTGCGAGGAACGTGCGCTCGGCGGCGTTTGCCTCAACGAGGGCTGTATTCCGACCAAGACCCTTCTCTACTCTGCAAAGCTCCTCGATCACGCGGTACACGGCGAAAAGTACGGCGTTACTGTTGAGGGCGCAAGGCTCGACCACGCAAAGGTCGTTGACAGAAAGGACAAGGTCGTAAAAACGCTCGTTTCGGGTGTCGGTGCAAAGATGAAGGGTGCTGGCGTTACCGTCTCCTACGGTACTGCAAGGATACTCGGCAAAACGTCCGGCGGCTTCAGTGTCGAGTGTGACGGAAATGTCTACGAGGCGGCTCGTCTGCTCATCTGCACAGGCTCGGAGGCTATCGTTCCCCCGATACCCGGTCTGCGTGAGTCCTACGAGAACGGCTTCGTCGTAACGAACCGCGAGATACTCGACCTGCGTTCCCTGCCGAAACGCTTCGTCGTGATCGGCGGCGGCGTTATCGGTCTCGAGATGGCATCGTACTTCAACTCCGTCGGCTGTGAGGTGACAGTAGTCGAGATGCTACAGAAGATCGCAGGTCCGACAGAAGCAGAGATATCCGCAAGCCTTGAGAAGAACTACGCGAAAAAGGGCGTTAAGTTTATCCTCGGTGCCAAGGTATCGGCTGTAAACGGAAAGTACGGCTCGGTCGGTACGGTCGAGTACGAAAAGGACGGAAAGCTCGAGCAGCTCGAATGTGACCTCGTTCTGGTATCAACGGGTCGTCGCGCAAGAACTAAGGGTATCGGACTTGAGGAGCTGGGCGTTCGTCTCGAACGCGGAGCTATAGTCACGGACGAGACCTGCGCTACCTCCGTTCCGAACGTCTGGGCTGCCGGTGACGTAAACGGTAAGGTGATGCTTGCCCACACGGGCTATCGTGAGGGTGAGGTCGCGGTCAACAATATGCTCGGCAAGCGTGACCGCGTTGACTACCGCTCCATCCCCTCCGTCATATACACGAACCCCGAGGTCGCGTCTGTCGGCGAGACCCTTGAGTCCGCAAAAAAGGTCGGTATAGACGCGGAGGAGGTAACTCTCAGTCTCCGCTACAGCGGTCGCTATATCGCGGAGAACGAGGGCGGCGACGGCTTCGTCAAGGTGGTCTACGGTAAGGAGCATCACGAGATACTCGGCGTTCACATGATCGGCTCGTATGCCTCGGAAACGATCTACGGTGCTGCCGCAATGGTCGCACGTTGTCATAGATTCGAGGACGTTCAGAAGATAGTATTCCCTCCCCCGACCGTATGCGAGGTGCTTCGTGAGGCTATGTTCAACGTCCACTGAT
>CAYSKU010000203.1:0-4126 GCA_964431775.1 uncultured Ruminococcus sp.
TGGTCGGCTGACGTGATGATTTGGTTTCACGTGAATGAGCCTCCCTCCGGGAGGGAGGGGGACCGCGTTAGCGGTGGAAGGAGAGCGCATGACGTGAAGTTTAGACTTGCTTTATTGTAACGCATTCTCCTTCAGTCGCGTGCGCGACAGCTCCCTCCCAGAGGGAGCCGGTCGGCTGAGGCGGTCGGCTGAGCCGACAGGCATGAATCGGCGTTCGTGAAGCTTTGGTTGAAAGAGGTCTCACGACAATGTTATTGGTGCAGGTCTGGTCGGCTGACAGGTGGGTTGACGAATCGGGAATTTCTTGATATAATGAAGAAAAACGATGGAGGTCATCATCATGAAAAGGATCGCAAGCTTTTCGGTAGACCATAATAAGCTCATGCCGGGTATATACGTCTCGCGCCGCGACGGCGATATCACTACGTTCGATCTGCGCACAAGACGCCCGAACTCCGGTGACTATATGGACAATTGTACCATGCACACGGTCGAGCATATGTTCGCTACGTTCGTCCGCAACTCCGAGATCGGCGAAAACGTCATCTATTTCGGGCCGATGGGCTGCCGGACGGGCTTCTACCTGCTGACCCGTAACGTCCCCGACGAGCAGGTCGTCTCGGTGACTATGCACGTCCTCGAACAGATCATCGAATATCGCGGTGAGGTCTTCGGTGCGTCCGCCGTCGAATGCGGTAACTATAAGAACCTCGACCTCGATGCCGCTGTCCGTGAGTGTAAGCGTTACCTCGAGATACTCAAAAACAAAAATAACGATCTCCGCTATGAGTGACGATCGTCTGATATATTTTCTCGGCAAACAGCATTTACTTTATTCTTTGCTTCGATCTGCACCCGGACCTTGCTTGTGTATTTGACCAAAAAGGTTTGGGAGGGGTTCGGGGAGACCTTTCCTTAAAAGGTCTTCCCGAGCGTTCCCCTTTTCTAAAGTAAAGGCTGTCGTAATAAATATATTTCAAAGGAGGCTTGCAATATGAAGCAGACCATTGAAAGGATACGCGCTGCCGCACCGTCCTACGGCAGTATACCGTTCTGGAGCTGGAACGATAAGCTCGAGGAGGACGGACTTCGCCGTCAGATACGCGATATGAAAAGGCTCGGTATGAACGGCTTCTTCATGCACGCTCGCGGCGGTCTCGAGACCGAATACCTCTCCGATGAATGGTTCGACTGCGTGAACGTCTGCGTAGACGAGGCAAAAAAGCTCGGTATGGAGGCGTGGTCGTATGACGAGAACGGCTGGCCCTCCGGCTTCGCAGGTGGCGCACTTCTAAAGGATAAGAAAAACTTCGCCACCGCTGTCGAGCATAGGTCGGGCGCGTTCCCAACGGATACCGACCCCGATATCATCGCAGTCTACCGCAAGAACGCGGACGGCAGCTTCACGAGAGTCACCGAGGATACGGGTGACACCGACTACCTCATCCTCTATAAGCGTTACGACGAGAG
Source organism: uncultured Ruminococcus sp. (assembly GCA_964431775.1). Classification (GTDB taxonomy): domain Bacteria; phylum Bacillota; class Clostridia; order Oscillospirales; family CAG-272; genus UMGS1696. The sequence goes on from CAYSKU010000203.1 coordinate 1,471, forward strand.
CTATGTCGATACGCTGAACGGTGACATCACCGATATGTTCATCGAGGCGACACACGAGGAGTATAAACGCCGCGTATCCCCCGAGGACTTCGGTAACGGCGGAGCTATGCCCGGCTTCTTCACGGACGAGCCGCAGTATTACCGTTGGGGCAACCCGTATTCCGATATACTCCCTCGCGAATTCATGAACGCCTACGGCTACGATATACTCGACCTTCTTCCGGCAGTCTTCTTCGACTTCGACGGTGCGGACAAGTTCCGCTACGACTACTACCTGCTCATACATAAGCTCTTTATCAACAACTTCATCAAGAAGATATACGACTGGTGCGAGAAGAACGGCGCACGTATCACCGGTCACGCCGTTGAGGAATCCTCACTCGGCGGTCAGATGATGTGCATCGGCGGCGTTATGCCGTTCTATCGCTACGAGCATATCCCGGGTATAGATTACCTCGGGCGCGGCATGGCGGACGATATCGCACCGAAGCAGCTCGGCAGTGCCTGCGCTCAGCTCGGACGTAAAAAGGCTCTCTCCGAAATGTTCGCCTGCTGTGGCTGGGACGTTTCCCCGACTGAGCTGAAGCGTATCGCCGAGATGCAGTACGCCGGAGGCGTGAACCTCATGTGTCAGCACCTCTACCCCTACTCGGAGCGCGGTCAGAGAAAGCGTGACTATCCGCACCACTATTCCGAGCATGATCCGTGGCAGGATAAGCTCGGCGCGTTCGATAACTTCTTCAATAACCTCGGCGCGTCACTTGCACAGGGTGAGGAATACGCCCCCATCCTCGTCATACATCCCATACACGGCGCGTACTGCAAGTATAAAAAGGGTACGAACTCCCTTGCGGAGATCGAGGGAAAGTTCTTCGAGCTGTCACGTCTCCTCGGTCACGACCAGATACCGTACCACTACGGTGACGAATGGATGATGTCGGATATGGCAGAGGTCGTCGGGGATCGTATAAGGGTCGGTCTCTGCACCTACAGCGCGGTCATAGTGCCGTTCACGTATTCGCTCGACCGCTCGACCGTTGAGCTGCTCCGCGAATATATCGAAAACGGCGGTCGCGTATGGCTGTTTGCCGATACGCCTGCCTACGTTGACGGCTCTCCCGAGAAGCTCGACTGGCTGCGCTCCAATATCACCCTTGACGACATAAAGGCTATGCGTGACGTCGTCATCACACGTGACGGTCGAAGCGTTCCCGAGCTTCGCAAGATGACGAGGGTCATCGGTGACGAACGCCTCGTCTATATCGCAAATATCACGCCCGAGACCCTCTACCCGGTAAAGGTCGAGCTTCCCTGCGGACGCTGGGCAGCCCTTGACATGAATACGCTCGAGCTTCACCCTCTCTGCGTGACGGATACCGAGAACGGCGCGGAGGTCACGCTCTCCTTTGCGGATTCACAGTCGTATGTACTCGTGAGCGGTGCGGACATTTCCGCAGAGACCGCGCCCGACCCGAAGCCGAACGACAGCTTTATCCCGATACCGCGCACAGTAGAGCTAAGGAAGCCGGTCTCCAATATACTGACCCTTGATACTGCCGCGCTGTCGAAGAACGGCATCGATTACGACGAGCCGCTCTCCGTCATGGGCATAAAGGATAACCTCCTCCGCGAACGCTATGACGGTCGGGTATGGCTGAGGTTCACCTATGACGTTGACTACGCACCGACAGACCTTCGCGTGGCGATCGAGCCTATGTACTCTCGCGTTACCGTGAACGGTACGGAGGTAGAGCCTGACAAAACGAAGCCGTGGTTCGACCGTTCGTTCGCGACAGTCGATATAGCGGCACTCACGAAGCTCGGCACGAACGAGATCGTCATAGAGGTCGAGCATCATCAGCGCGACTACGTCTACTACGTCCTCTACGGCGGCGTGTCCGAGTCGCTCCGCAACTGCCTCGTCTTTGACGTAGAGATAGAGAACATCTACTTAGTCGGCGACTTCGCGCTCCGCACGAACGGAGAGTTCACCGACAGTGTACGCTCGTCCGTGCTGTATGACGGCGGCTTCACGCTCGTTCGTCAGCCGGATACCGTTCCGGCGCGTGACGTAGTGCGCGGCGGCTTCCCGTTCTACGGAGGTGCGCTCGATACAGGCTTCACGTATCGTTATTCCGAGGGCAAGCCGACCGTGCTCTGTCTGAACGGTCGTTTTGCGACAGCGGACATCAGTGTCAACGGCACGTATGCCGGTACCATGCTGTTCGAGCGCGTTCTCGACCTGTCCGCGTTCCTCCGTGAGGGAGATAACGATATCGAGATCCGGCTCTGCAACTCCATGAGAAACACGATGGGACCGCACCACCGCAGCGATCCCGAGCCGTACGGCGTAGGTCCTGCGACCTTCTCCTACGAGAAGGAGTGGAACGGACGTGAATGCGCCGGCTACGTACCGCGCTACGCCTTCGTCCGCTACGGCATGAAAAAATAGTCGGCTGACCCGCCTGAGGCGGGGCGCATAAATCGGCGGTCATCGGCGCACTTGCAGTCGAAATTGGAAGATAACCCACGAGGGTGGAGTTAGTGCAGGGTCGGTCTGCTGACCCGCCTGAGGCGGGGCGCATGAATCGGCACACTTGCAGTTTAAGTTGGAGGAGATCCCACGAGGGTGGAGTTGGTGCAGGGTCGGTCTGCT
>CAYSKU010000204.1:0-4083 GCA_964431775.1 uncultured Ruminococcus sp.
CTGCCGGCTACGACCTGCACGAGAACGGAGGGGTATTCATGTCCGTCCGTGATACCGACAAGGGAGAGATCGGAGCGATAGCGAAGAAGTTTGCCGACCTCGGCTTCAGGATATACGCAACGGAGAACACCGCACGTGCGATACGCAGACACGGCGTGAGGACGACGGAGGTATCGCACCTTGACGAGGAGGGAACGACCCTTCGCGAGCTGATCGGCGAGGGACTCGTTGACTACATAGTCTCGACCTCCGCGAGGGGACGTGACCCGAGGCTCGAGAGCGTTCGTCTGCGCCGTCTGGCGGTCGAACACGCCATCCCCTGTCTGACCGCACTCGACACCGCAAACGCGGTCGCAGACAGCATAGCGAGCCGTTGGAACGAGGACTGCACGGAGCTTGTCGATATCAACCGTCTGAGAACGGAGAGGGTATCGCTCGACTTCGTAAAGCAGCACACCTGCGGAAACGACTACATATACTTCGACTGCATGAAGCAGGGCATAAGAAATCCCGAGGGGCTGTCCATCCGCTTTGCCGACCGTCATTACGGTATCGGAGGAGACGGTGTCATAACGATACTGCCGCCCGATGCCGCAGGAATGTCGGGAAAGGCGGATGCCGCGATACGTATGTTCAACCGTGACGGCAGTGAAGCCGGAATGTGCGGAAACGCGATGGGCTGTGTTGCGAAGTATTTGTACGAGTCGGGCATAGTTCCGAAGCGCGACATGGACATCGAGGCACTTTCCGGAATAAAGCACGTTCGTCTGACAACGAGAGGGGATCGTGCGATCTCCGCACGTGTCGATATGGGAAGCCCGAGCTTCGCGCCGGAGCAGATACCTGTAGACATAAGGTCGAGGAACGGACGTGTGGTCGGAGAGAGAGCGGAGCTTGCCGGTGACATATACCGTATGACGTGCGTTTCGATGGGAAATCCGCACTGCGTGATATTCGAGCATGATACGACCGAGTTCTCGAGGATACTCGAGGATATCGAGAGCTTCGGCTACGCGATAGAGCATGACGCACATTTCCCCGAGCGTACTAATGTAGAGTTCGTACAGGTCATAGACGAGCATACGCTGATCGCGCACATATGGGAGCGCGGCTCGGGCGAGACGCTGGCGTGCGGCACGGGAGCGTGTGCGGCGGCGGTCGCGGCGGTCGAGAACGGCTTCTGCGAGGCAGGCGGCATAACGGTCTACGTGAAGGGCGGAGTGCTGAGGATAGACTACGAGGGCGGAAACGTCGCCATGACCGAGGAGGTCTGCGAGGTCTACCGCGGCACGGTCGAGATATGACCAAAAAATATTTCATGCAAAACGAGGGGGACTCTACAAAGAGAGTTCCCCCGTTTTTGCTTTTGACGGATGGTCAAAATACACAATACGAGCAAAAAAATACACAAAAAAACACGTGTGATACGACTTGGTGAAATGACACATATTTGTGCAGCTTCACAATACTGCTCAAAAAATGTCGAAATCGTTCGTGCGTGATCGACGTCGGGCGGACGGTATGGTAAAATAAGAACGAACATGGAAGATATCTGTAGGGTATCATTCGCGAACGAGGTCAAATATTCATAAATCGGAGGATATTGCAAAAATGTTTAGCTCAAGAGCTGCAAGACGTTATTTTTACCTTGCGGTCGTTTGTTGTTTTGTTCTCCTTTCGGTCTCTTCCTGCGCGAAAGCTCCGCGTGACGATGCGGACGGTGTTTTTTTAAATAAGGTCATAACGAATATATATTCACCCACCGATCTTTCCGTTCCCGAGGACTACTGGATGACCTCCCGTGTCGTGCCGTATTACGATGACGAAGCCGAAACGGTGACCTGTTTTTCGCTCCAAAAAACGAGTACCGAGACCGACGAAAGGGTCGTATGGGAGACATATGCGTGGCTGTATACCTTTACGCTTGACGGAGAGACCGTGACGACGCAGTCCGTTACGCTTCCGTCCGGAACACAATATGTAAGATGCGGTGTCGTGACCGAAAAATATCTGTATTACGTCACCGATCGCGGAAATAAGACGATCTTAAACCGCTTCGATCGAGAAACGGGAGGGTCGATCTCGACCGAGGACGGGGTCTGTTTTTTTGATAGTGGGTTTTACCTCCAGGGCTTCGCGGTCGATGGAGACGGCTATCTGTACTGCACGGACAATAAAAAGGTCTACGTAGTCGATCCCGCGCTTGAGCTTTCGTTCTCCTTTGAATTTTCCACATATATCTATACCATGGCAAGGGGAACGGACGGCGCGGTGTGGGTCACTCTCGATGTCGGTATGGAGTCCTGCGCCGCAAGGCTCGAACGAACGGAGCGATGTCTCGGCGAATATCATAAATTTACACGTGCCACGGAAAGCGCGAATAATATTCGACATTTTCTGCTTGATGCCTTGCCTGACGAGGATACGTCTGCTTTTATTATTATGACAAAATAAACAGCATCTGGAAGGTGACGATCGCGGAAGACGGCACTCTTACGGAGGAGCTTTACGCGGATCTGTACAATTCGGGGATAGCGGCGTTGTGCAGTCGTGATGAGGAGCTCGCCGCAAAGCGCGGACTGTATTTTTCCGCGATCCTGTCCGATGAGCTGTTTTTGACCTCGCGTTACGACGGCTGGCACTACGCCTGTCCGGTGCTGTATCGTGATGCCGGGGATATAGCTCTCGAGGATGCGAAGCTCGTGACCGTTGCATACACGGTATCGCTGCACGAGCGTGACGTTGAGCGTATCGTGGAATTCAACGGCAGGCAGTCGGACGTTTTTGTGGTTCTCGAGGATCACAGCAGGTACGCCACGACCGATGATACGATGGCGGGGGAAAAAAAGCTGTGCTTCGATATGGTAAACGGCTTCACAAAGCCGGATATTGTTATTACGAATGTCGATCATTTCTCCGTATCGGACGATATGGTAATGACGACACTTGTAAATAAAGGACTGTACGTTGACCTGACTCCGTATCTTGAAGCGGACGACACGTTAAATTTCGACACGCTGTTCAAGTGCATACCGCGGATGTTTGAGACCGAAAACGGAGAGATATGGGGAATATCGACGGGCTTTTCGTACAGCTCATACGTAGGAAAGCGTGAGCTTCTCGGAGAATACGCGGAAAAGGGTTCATGGACACTTTGCGAGATGCTCGAGCTTCTTGATTCTCTCTCCGACGAAACGGAAGGAATTCTCGGAGAATATGCCGCATTTGGTCTTGACCGAGTTCTTTTGCGTGACGGAAACAAATATTTTATGGAGGAAGGGCATTTTTTCGATTCGGAGCTGTTTGTGCGGTGTCTCGAAAGGCAGAGCAGCTTACCGCAGACGTATGCCGAATGGAAAGAGACCTCCGCACTCGGTGACATCAAATTTTTGACTGATGAGCAGTCATTAGCCGCGCTTTCCGCCGGGATAGTCGCGCTTGACGGCTTCACGATCGCCGGTCATTCTCTCCGCAACGACTTTTTGAAAAGGCTGTTATCCGATGAATATTGTATTATCGGATATGCCGCCGATGACGGTGTGGGAGGGCGTGTCTCATGCGATACGGCATATGCGATAACATCGTTTGCGAAAGACCCGGACCTTTGCTTTGAGCTTATAAAAACGTTTTTCGAAACGGACGTTTACGGAGACATTTCGAATGTGGGCGAATGGGAGATACCGTCTCTGGAGTCGCAGTTTGACGAAGCGATGAACACGCTGCTCGACAGCTACGTTCGGGATGAATATACGGTCGAGGATAAGCTGACGGATCGAGAAGCTGCGTCTGCTATTCGAAAACGCGGGAGGTGCGCTCATCAAAAGAACGCCGACAGCGATATGTGAGCTTGTACAGGAAGAGCTATCGGCGTATTCGGCAGGCATGGGAAACGCGCACGATCGTGCCGAAAAGATAAGCTCACGTGCGAAAATATGGCTCTCCGAGCATGAGCCGGCGGCGTGACGCCGCAGGCATGAATCGGCATTCGTGAAGCTTAGGTCGAAAGAGATACCACGACAATGACATTTGTGCAGGTCTGGTCGGCTGACGGCTCGGTTATACTACACCATCGTGGTACATCTC
>CAYSKU010000205.1:0-4068 GCA_964431775.1 uncultured Ruminococcus sp.
ATGCGCGCAGCCTCAGGCTGCCGGCTCAGCCGACCCGGCTTATACGTGGTCGGCGTTTTCGACGTAGAGGGGGAGGGGGAACCAGGAACGAAGCTCGGGAGAAAGTCGGCTCGTGTACGGTGAGTACAGACCAAATAATAGCTGCTCCGCTTCCTTGTGCGTAAGCTCAAGCTCACATTCCGCAGCCGGATCAAGCTCCGTGACCGTGGCAACGTTGTCGCATACATTAAGACAGAGCTTGCAGTCGCCTGCGTAGCCGTGAATGAAGAGCGTGAGCGTGCCGTCCGCTATCACCTCGAAGGAGGTCTTGAAGCGGAGGAACGCACCAACGAATCTCTTGTAGTTCAGTATGTTGAACATATCGCACGTGCCGATCTCCGTACCCTCGCAGACCGCCATCGCCGCCTCGATGAGCGGCTTGTCCCACGCGGCTATGTCGAGCGTTACGTCACCGTACTCGTTTATGTAGTTCCTGATAACGTCATTGAAGTCGGACATATCGCAAAGGGTCAGCTCACATAGGTCTCCGCAGAAGTAGCCGATGAACTCGCCCTCCTTGAGTATCGCACGGACAGGCTTGCACCAAGAACGCGCAATGTCGTAAAACTTCTCTCGTGAACGCTCGGTGTGCAGAGGACGTGTGTTGTGGAGCGCGAACATCTTGTCGAGAAGCTCCGTGTCATCTGCACCAACGTTAACAAATTCAAGCTCCGTGAACGGTACGTTACGGAAAACGTGTCGCATATTCGTGCGGTTTATCGAAACGTTGTACTCCGCTCCGATCGCGTCAAAGCCAAAGTAGCCGTACCTCTGCCGTCTGCCGCCGAGGATCGAAAAGTCTACGCCGTCACGTATCATGTCGGAAAGTGCCATGTTCATGCAGTCGATCATGTAGCCCTTCGAGCGTGAGTACGGATGCACCGCAACGTTTCCGATTCCGCGGCAGACGAGCTGCTCACCGTTTACGTTCAGAACGGAGTCGAACGCGCCAATCGCGGCTTTCAGCTTGCCGTCCTCGGTGACGACATAGTTTGCATAGCAGGGGTCGCAGTCCCTGGCGTAGAGCTTCGGAAGAAGCTTTTTGAAATCGGAGGAATTGCCGTTGAAGCCAAAGACGTAGTTCATGAAGTCCATCAGGTCGTCATACAGCTCCGGATATCCGCGTCCCTTGTAGATGATCGGTTCGCTCATGGTGGTGTGTCCTTTCTTATGTGAAAATTGTAAAGTAAAGCTTTATCTGCGCCTGCCTGTCACAGGCTCACACGGTATCGCAAGAACGCCCTTCATGTCAAAGTGCGCCTTAGCACGGTCACGTTCCTCCGCATCGGCAAATAAGCCGAAGACCGACGGTCCGCTTCCGCTCATCAATGCCGCCGAAGCACCGAGTGAGACCAGCTCACGCTTGAGGGATGTCGCTTCCTCGTGTATCGGAAGTATGACACGCTCGAACGAGTTGTACAGCCCCACCGGAAGCTCACCTCTCTCGAGTGCCGAAAGTACTCCCTCCGCATCGCACGGCTCGTCACCCGATACCCCGTCAAGAAGCCTGTACGCCTCGGGGGTCGAGACTCCGCGCCCCGAATTGCATATCAGTATGTGGTAGGGAAGCGGCGGCAGTGCAAGAGGGGTCAGACGTTCGCCGATACCGCGTGCCATGCACGTTCCGCCGACAAGACAGAACGGTATGTCCGCGCCGAGAGTCGCGCCGAGCGCACATAGCTCCTCAAGCGGTGCGCTTACGTCAAATATAGAATTCATTATTTGCAGGACAGCCGCGCCGTCTGTCGAGCCACCGGCAAGCCCTGCGGCAATGGGGATGTTCTTGATAATGCTAACGGAGACAGTGCTGTTTATACCGTATCTTTCCATGAACGCCATGGCACAGCGAGCCGCGATGTTTCGGTCATCGGAGGGAACGAGACGGTCGGTGCAGGTGATGTTGACCATACGCTCAGACGTTTCGCTGTCGCGAAGCACCGTGACGTAGTCGGCGAGGGAGACCTGCTGGAATACGCTCTCGAGCTCGTGATAGCCGTCGGGACGTTTGCCGAGGACGTTCAGATATAGATTTATCTTTGCGTGAGACTTAACGGTTTTTGTAATTATCATAGCTGTATTTTTCTCGATCTTTGTTTTTTCTCTGCGTAGCCAAGATATACGATGAAATTTTGTCGGCTACACACTTTCTCCACCCTCGTGGGATGTCGTACAATTTCGGCTTCAAGTGCGCCGATGCCTGTTTGCAGCCTCAGGCTGCCGCCGATTATGTCTGCGGTCTCAGACCGCCGACCCCCTGTGAACCAAATTTGCACAAATGACATTGTCGTGGGATGTCTTCCAACCTAAGCTTCAAGTGCGCCGATGACTGTTTGCAGCCTCAGGCTGCCGCGCTCTCCTTCAGTCGCGTGCGCGACAGCTCCCTCCCGGAGGGAGCCTTATTCACGTGTAGCTGTCGCCAAACGAATACAACAAAAGAGCCGTCAGCAGACGATTCTGCACAGACTACATTGTCGTGGGATGTCGTACAATTTCAGCTTCAAGTGCGCCGATGACTGTTTGGCGGCTCAGCCGCCCCGATGACTGCCTGTCGGCTCAGACCGCCGGCTAATGGATGAGCTTTATGAGGGGGTTTTGCTTGGTCTCGACTGCGCCGATGGGGCAGAGCTCCTGACAGCAGTAGCATTTTATACAGTCGTCACGCAGGATGAACGCGACACGCTTGCCGTGTTCGCCGCGCCTGCCGAGACGTATCGTGTGCTTGGGGCAGGAGTCCGCGCAGCGTCCGCACCCGACGCATTTTTTCTCGTTAACGGAGGGACGTGCGCCGAACATATCCGCGAGCCTTCCGCCGAATATGTCGGGCAGACCCCTCAAAAAGCTGCCGGAGGTGGAGTCGGGGAGAACGAAATCGTAGGTGTCGTAGTCCGTGTCGCCAACGACCTCGATCGACCTCCAGTCGCGGGGGACGATGCGGCGTTTCGCCGAAGCATCAAGGTAGGGAACGTCGGTACTGCTTTTGTCGAACATGATGTGTTCACCGATGATATCGAGGGCGAAGGGGGAGCGAGAGACGAGGATGAGACCGGTGAGCTTTGGAACGCCGTGGGAGGGACCGTTGCCCTCCATGGAGACGATGGCATCCGCGACCGCGAGGAAGACCTTGCTTGAGGTGACGTACTCCGCGAGATCCACGAGCATTTCGGAGAAGTCGTCTATCTGGGGGAAGCTTGCGTGCATCTGGAACTTTTTGACCCCGGGTATCAAGCCGAAGAGGTTTTTGACGGCGCAGCTCATACCGGTCAGGGAGTGGGTCTTTAGTCGGCAGAGGTCGATAATGACGTCGGCACGCAGGAAGACGTTGATGAGGTCGGCGTTTCGCAGCTTCCGACCGGAGGGGAAGTGTACCTCGGAGAAGGAGAAGTCGTGATTTAAGGTAAAGAGACCGTCGTGTGCGGCGGCGTTCATGCCGCAGGTGCTGTAGACTGCCGAGACGTAGGCTTCGTTGAACGGACCGCCCGGGCTGTCGGCGACGACGACGGAGGCTGCGCCGTATGCGCCGGCGAGTCGAGCAACGGCGCGGACGAAGGCGGGGTGTGTGGTAGCCGCCGCGTCGGGGCGTTTCGCCATGACGAGGTTCGGCTTTATGAGGACGTTTCGGCGGTGGAACAGCTCTGACGGCGACGTACCGAGTGCGGACAGAGCATCCGCTATGGCGGTGAAGATAGTGTGTTCGTCGTATTCCGTGCAGCTTCGCACGAACACCGGCTGAGAGTTGGTATAGGTATCCATATTCAAGCAAACGCCTTTCGCGACATTTTTCTGCCTATATTATACCACATTCCTCCCTCATGTCAAGTCGGCTGAGCCGACAGGCGAAGTCGGCGCACTTGAAGCTTAGGTTTAAAGACGACCCACGAGGGTGGAGTTTGTGCGAAGTCGGCGCACGTGAAGCCGAGGCTTGAGGACGACCCACGAGGGTGGAGTGTGTGCGAAGTCGGCGTTCGTTAACTTTGGTTGAACGTAGATGAGCCTCCCTCCGGGAGGGAGGGGGACCGCGTTAGCGGTGGA
>CAYSKU010000206.1:0-4058 GCA_964431775.1 uncultured Ruminococcus sp.
CTCACGTGCGGCGACCGACAAGACTCTTGCAAACGGCTACCTCCTCCTCGCAACTACCGAGAACGGTGTCGCGGTCGGTAGTGACGATGGTTCGCTCAAGTCCATGTACGGTCGTACAGTTACAGGAACGTTCACTGTTCCGAAGAGCTGCTTTGATACCGACTACGGTACGCATTCTCTCAACATCCGTCTGAGCCTCGAGGGCTATGATGCGGACGGTGACCTGTACGAAGAATACGACTCCTCCAATAATATTGCGTTTGTTGCAGTCGAGCAGAAGACCTTCTTTGAGACCGCAAATAACATCAATATGCAGGTAGGCTCGTATCTCCGTATTCCGCTCATAATGCAGACCACCCGTCAGACAGCCCCCTCCATCGTTGTCTCTGAGATAACAGATGACGGTGAGCGCAACCTTGCAACGCTCTATTATTCTGCCGCACAGTCGGCGATCATCATGAGACCTGCTAAGGAAGGCGAGGGTAAGATCAGAGTGGAGGACGTAAACACCAACTCTGTTTACGATATCTGCTATAAGATCCTCGGCGAGGGTCTTGCGCTGAACATCTACAATGACAACGGCTTCTTCACGTGGCTCGATAGTAACGGCAACGCAGGAGATTCCGGACTCAATGCATGGAGGTTCAAGGACAACATAATGCGTTGGAGCGACGGAAAGATGGATGCTCCTCTCCGCAATGACCTTGCTGTGGCAGATCCGGGAGAATCCTTCAGATTCTATACTCTTGCCGAGTCTATCGACCTGTACTTCATGGGCGAGGGCGACAGCGAGGGTAAGATCAAGGTCTCCAGCTCTCTCGAAAACTACAGCACGACCACATACACGAGCGCAGACGGTACAAAGGCAGTCCGTATAGATTTCGGTAATGCCCTTGGACAGGCACATACCGTTACGATAACGGCTGTTGACAAGATCGTTCGCTTCGATAAGATGGTCGAAAACTTCCCCGCAGACTATGTAGTCAAGAGCGACCCGACCTCCCCCGACCTTTACTACGACAGAACTCTTCCGGATCAAGGCTCACTGGTATCGGGTGAGGACTTCAAGTTCGGTGTCTACTTTGTAGATATCGGCGGTCTGTCCTCGGTAACTGTAAACGGTGAGGATATAACGTCCAAGGTAACAAAGGTCAACGGCAGTGACGAGCTTTGGTTCTATGAGATCACCACGAGCCAAAACACAGGCTATAGCTTCGTTGTAGTCGATAAGTCGGGCAATACGACAACGAGAACGCTCACCGCAGAATGGTTTATGGATACCGTTGAGGATGAGAACAAGGATCCCGGCGCGGCAGATATCAACGTGAACGTGATAGATGCATACGGTGTTCCGGTTTCAGGTAAGCTCGATGAGACCGCAAGCTATAGGATACAAGTTACCGACAATTCCGCAAGCCCCATATCGGATGCGAGAATATCCTATATCCCGTTCGGTGAGGACAGCACTCACTTGTTTATCCCCTGCGGCGCAACGGACGTGTATGGTAATATGACTCTTACCACAGGTAAGGGTATCTACCGTGTGGAATATACTCCGACAGGCAGTACGGTAACACGTACACGTATGCTTCGTATCGATATAGGCAGTACGAGCTATCCTTACGTAATATTTGCTTACGATGCAGCACAAAAGCAGCTCAAGTATTCTGTTAAGGTAGTTAATACAGGTACTATCGATGACGTAGTCGAGTCTTCTCCCATCAATAGCCTGAAGCTCGATGACGGAACGGAGCTTAAACCCACAGGTCTTTCTCAGCTGTACCTCGAGGGTACTATCGATTGCGAAGCAAGCGGTAAGTATACCTTGACCGCAGTCTGCGAAAACGGCAAGACCGCGACAGGCGAAGTCACTGTCGATGAGATGCCTATCGAGCTTAAGGGCGCGATACTCACCTATCAGATGGTCACCGAGACCGAGGGTAAGGTGAATGACGACGGTTCGATCACGATCGATGAAAGCAATATCATCGGCGGTAAGCGTAACGGCACGTCCACTCGTGCGGACTACGAATACCAGCTCGTGAAAGAGGGAAGCGACCCGACAGACGATGATTGGACAGACGACATAACGTTTGGCGACCTTGCAGTCGGCGATTACGAACTCCATATCCGCGACAAGAACGATCCCCAAAACACTCGTAAGCTCTCCGTAAAGATCGGCTTCGAGAGCATTCGTATCAACAGCGTTTCCTCCACACCTACGGAATACCTCGGACATACCGGCAGTATCACCGTTGATGCAGAGGGCGGCTACAGTACACTGGACTATTCCTATGTACCCGTAAACGCTGTGATCGACGATAAGGGTACACTCGATGACAGTGACGACACAGTCACCTACGACGGCGTTACCTATCCTCTCTGGACAGACTCGTCCGTTATGAACGACCTGCCCGAGGGTACCTACACCGTAACGGTACGCGAGACCGGAACGCCGGCTAACCTTGCAAGCGCACAGATAGCTGTTCCTCACGTTGTTACGATACACGGTATATCCACTGTTCCGGCAACGAAGAACAACAATGACGGTCAGATCATCGTGAATGCAACAGGCGGCTACGGCGACCTTGAGTATTCGTTCGTTCCGACAGATGCAGTGATCGATGATAACGGTACACCCGATGATGACAGTGACGACACAGTGACCTACAAGGGAGTTACCTATCCTCTTTGGACTAAGGATAGCTCCATCGGCGGTCTTCCTGTCGGAAAGTATGACGTAACTGTACGCGACAGCGCGGGAACAACGTCCGCTTCCATGAGTCAGCTCGATGTTCCCGACCATATGATGGTTCGTATCGAGACCTTCCCGACCTACGAGGATGAAAGTACAGGCTGGATAACCGTTTTCGCACTCGGCGGCTACGGTGAATTCGAGTACTGCTACATTCCGCTTGACGAGAACGGCGGTCTTCGTGAGGATGCCGTGATCGGTACTGCTGTAGACGAGGACGGTAAGGAATACGTTACTCTGACCTTTGACGGTAGAGAGAGCGCACCTCTTTGGACAGAGAGCTTCCGCTTCACCGACCTTCCGAAGGGTGACTATCTGGTTATCGTTCGTGATACCGAAGACCCCGAGAACCCGAGAAATTATCCCGAGATCGACGAGCTTCTCAAGATGGAGGATAACCAGTACACAGCGGTCAATAAGGTACACATCCGTAACCATGATAAGTTTGAGATCACAGTCAAGGGAGACGACGGAGCTATCGTATCTCCCGAGGGCGTAACTCTCGTACAGCGTTACAGAGGACTTACCGTGTACTTCGAGCCTAAGGCAGGCTATCAGTTTGAGGCTGTCATAATAGACGGACACAGAATGAACGTTTACGGTTCGTATACCTTCACGAACGTGAACGAGCCTCATTCGGTCGAGGTCATTACGAAGCAGCTCGAAACTATCCCGTTCAAGGTACACGAGCTGAACGTCACCTCCACAAAGGGCGGCTCGGTCTCTGACGAGGGAACGCTCCTTGCGGCATACGGAAGCTCACGTGTTCTGAAGATCAAGGCAGATGACGGCTGGCGTATCGCAGATGTACTTGTAGACGGAAAGAGCGTTGGTGCGGTAAGCTCCTACGAATTCCGCGCTATAACCGAATCTCATACGCTCCATGCAGTCTTCGAAAAGCTCGAGGACACAGTTGCTCCGTAAGCTCAAAAACCGAATAGCCCGATAGGGCAAAAAAAAGGTCTGTGCAGTTCGACTTGGACTGCACAGACCAATTTTATTTTTGCTTGTTGTTACTGTCGATCCATCAGATATTCCTCGAGACATACCCCCTTGGAATACATCTCGGCAGCCGCCTCCTTTCCGACATAACGGTAATGCCACGGCTCGTAATGTATGCCGGTCACATCACTTTTGTCTGTCGGAAAACGAAGTACGAAGCCGTACCTGTACGAGTTCTCCATGAGCCATTTCTGCTCGGGAGTGTCCTCCTGACCCTCGTCGAGAAGCTGATAGTCGAGCGCGACTATATCGACCGCAAGCCCCGTCTGATGCTCACTTGTCCCGGGTCTCGCGACCCATT
>CAYSKU010000207.1:0-2817 GCA_964431775.1 uncultured Ruminococcus sp.
ACCGAGCGAAGCCAGCTCCAGAACAAGGAGACCGCACTCAAGATGCTGAAATCCAAGCTCATGGAGATAAAGCAGCGTGAAAAGCTCGACAAGATCGACGACATAAAGGGCGTCAAGACCAACATCGAGTGGGGCGCACAGATACGCTCCTATGTCTTCATGCCGTACACCCTCGCAAAGGATACTCGCACGGGCTACGAGGACGGTAACATCCAGGCGGTCATGGACGGTGAGATCGATGGCTTCATAAACGCCTACCTCAAGATGAATGCGGCAAAGGATAACTGATCTTCCACGCCACAAGATCGTCAAATAATGATATCGAAGCTGTTCGGGGATGGCTTGTCACAAAGTCCTCCCCGAATCTTCTTATACCTGTATGTGTATTATATGAGTATGTCCACATCGAAAAAGTAAGGATGAGCTATTGAGCGATGAAAAAGGAAGAATCCAGATTTGTAACGACCGATCTGTTCGAGGGAATGACCTCACTTCGTGCGGTGCTTTACGCAATGGAGAACGGTATCGGTGACAGACGACTAAAAAGAGTCATCGTGGATCGTGACAAAGTAAAGAGCCGCGCACGTGAGCTTGCATGGCTCGGACACAAGTCAAGGGAGTTCGGCTTTACCATAGAACACGAGGACTCCGCAGTCATAGACGATATGTCGGTCGGAAATTCTCACGGCGGTATCCTTTTCGAATGCACGGCACGAAGCATACCGACCGTAGAGGAGGCGGGCGACTCCGTACTCTCCGATAACGGCTTCTGGGTCATGCTCGAGGGTATCGAGGATCCGTACAATTTCGGCTACGCTCTGCGTACACTGTATTCGTGCGGTGTTGACGGGGTCGTATTGTCTCCGCGAAACTGGATGAGCGCGGCAGGTGTCGTATGCCGCTCGTCAGCCGGAGCCTCGGAGATGCTGCCGCTACTCGTAAGTGAGTCCGGCGACCCGACCGAGCTTTTCAAAGGGCACGGCTATCGTATCGTCTGTGCCGGGATACGTGACTCGGTCTCCTCGTTCGATGCAGAGCTTGAAAAGCCTCTTTTGCTGATCGTCGGGGGGGAGAAGCGCGGTATCTCGCGCAATCTCCTTGACAAAGCCGACCTTATCGTGCGTATAGACTACGGACGTGAGTTCGGAGGCTCACTTTCGGCAGCCTCTGCCGCATCTATCCTCGGTTATGAGGTATTGCGGCAGAACAGAGAACGAAAATGATATTTTTTACGCCTGTATGATATTTCTGTCATACAGGCGTTATCTTATCCGTTCGTTACGTTTCCGTCACCGTCAAGTGATATCGGGTCGCCGAGGTAGGTCGGAAGCGGCTCAAATATGGTATAGCAGATATCCTTTATACGTGCGGCAAGCTCTCTCGTCTCACGCAGACTTTGTCCGTAATAGGTACGAAGGTCTGCCGAGACTCCGACCGCATCAAGTCCGAGGCTCTTTGCAACGTACAGTGCGCGGTACAGGTGGTACTCCTGCGTGACGATCACGACTTTTTTCGCGCCGAAAACATCTCTTGCGCGATACATGGATTCGTAGGTCGAAAAGCCGGCGTGATCCATGAATATATCCTCCGTCGGTACTCCGGCAGCTGCTGCGTAGCTCTTCATGCAGTTGACCTCATCGTAATCGCTGTGTCCGTGGTCGCCGCTCATGAGCAGAGTCTTACACAGACCGTTTTCGTAGATATCTATACCGGTCAGCAGACGATCCTCGAGCATATTGCTCGGTGAGCCGTCCTCACGTACCCCGGCACCGAGGACGAGTATGCAGTCGGCGGCGGTATAGTATGCAGTCTCAGGTGCTACGATAAGGTCGCGCACCGTATGACACATATAGAGATTTATGCCGATCACTGCCGCCAACGCCACAAGTATAATACCGCCTGTCGCTTTAATTATCCGTTTTATCGCCGCCTTCATTCTCCTCCACCTTTCGTGCCGCTCTCTCATCCCTTCTTCTGCGATATCGACGAAGCAGAGGTCGCAGAGCAAGCACTGCCAATACTATTATCGCTCCCCATATCACAAAGTACGGAAGCGATACGACGAACCACAGCGCAAAGTCGGTCGCATCGTCAGCTATATTTTCAAACGTATCGCCGAGACCGGAGATGAGCTTTTCGCCAAACGTCATCTCACGGACGTTCGGCGTGACCTTTTCGACCTCGCGCACATCGATATTGACCGTGCAGTAGGATATCAGGTCATCGTATTTACGCAGCTTTGCTTTATACGTCTCGAGCTCGTAGGTCACCTCGGAGATACGTGACTGTAGTGCTATGACGTCGTCAAGCTCGTCTGCACTTTCGAGTATCTTCAAAAGTGCATCATACTCTGCCTCGAGTGCGGATATGCGGCTCTCCGTATCAACGTAGGACATCGTAACGTCGTTCGAGCTTTCGGAGCGGTAGGTGACGCTTCCGAGCAGGCAGACCTCATCCATAAAGCTCTCGTAGCCGTCGAGCGGAACACGGACGGTCAGACGTGTGCTTCTGGTCGAACGGATGTCGTATACACCTCCGCCGTAGCTCTCCTCGGACTCGATGTACGCGCCGTACTTACGTATATACGAGTTGAGCGAAGCAAAAAAGTCATCGTAGGTCTTTGTCTCGTAGCTGATCTCGGCGGTCTTTATGATCTTTCGCTCCGACAGGTCGTTCGTGCCGCCGCTCTCGCTCTCGATCGACACCTTCTCATCTGCCGCGCCCCCGGAATAGTCATATGCAGTGCCAAATTCCTCCTCCGCGTCGTAAAATTCCTCCACCGTGTCGTAATAGACGGTCGATGCCGTCGTCATCGTT
>CAYSKU010000207.1:2827-4056 GCA_964431775.1 uncultured Ruminococcus sp.
CACGACTGCCTGCTGGAGCCCACGGAGAAGGGCGTGCGCCGTCTGTTGCGCCGCAGGCTGTCAGTCCGAATACGGTAAGCAGTGCGATCGCACCGCAGACGATCCTTCTGTTTTTCATACTGTCCTCCGATATGTGTTTTCGCTCGAGGTCTGATAGGCGTACTCGAGCGTTTTTTATTTTTATACACTATAGACGAAGCTCTCCTCCGTTTTGTTCCGCATTTTCGGAAACTTTCTCGCATAAGATATATATCGCACGGTCATTTTTTCCTCCGTATGGGTAATTTGACATTTCGCACTGTTTTTTGGACGTTTTTTGTTTCGATATTGGTATTTTCGTCACGACATTGGGGATTGACATGACACGTATGTTGATGTATAATATTTGAAAATTATTTTTGAATAAGGTATTTGCTATAGCGTGTTATAGATTTTCCCAAATCAAAGCAGGGTCGAGGCAGAGCTGTGACACGTCATATACCTGTTCATTTTATACACGAAAGAGGTTTGCCATGAACAGAGTTTACAATTTTTCCGCAGGTCCGTCTATGCTTCCGCTTCCGGTTCTCGAAAGAGCCGCTTCGGAGCTTATCTGCTATGGGGACTCGGGTATGTCGGTCATGGAGATGAGTCACCGTTCTCCCGTATACGATGAGATAATAAAGAACGCGGAGAGCTCACTCAGAAAGGTGATGAGCATTCCCGACAACTACAAGGTACTCTTTCTTCAGGGCGGAGCCTCTACTCAGTTCGCTTCCGTTCCGCTCAACCTCTTGAAAAAGGATGGCGGTAAGGCAGACTACATCCTCTCGGGTCAGTTCTCGACCAAGGCGTACAAGGAGGCTCTGAAATACGGTGATGCGGTCGTAGCCGCTTCCTCAAAGGAAGAAAACTTCCGCATGATACCGAAGACCACAAGAGCATCCTTCCGTCCCGATGCAGACTACGTCCACATCTGCTTCAACAACACGATCTACGGAACGAAGTTCCACGAGATACCCGACACAGGTGACATCCCTCTCGTTGCGGATATGTCCTCCTGTATACTTTCCGAGCCTGTCGATGTATCGCGCTTCGGCGTGATCTATGCCGGCGCGCAGAAGAACATGGCTCCGGCAGGTCTGACCGTTGCTATCGTTCGTGAGGATCTTCTCGGAAACGCACGTCCCGAAACACCGTCCATGCTCGACTGGAAGCTCATGGCAGACAACGACTCCATGTACAATACG
>CAYSKU010000208.1:0-4043 GCA_964431775.1 uncultured Ruminococcus sp.
CACGACAATGTTATGTGTGCAAATTTAAAGTTACGCGCTCTCCTTCAGGCAGACAAGCTGCCAGCTCCCTCCCGGAGGGAGCCTTAACTGCGTGAAGCTAAGTCGTTACGTCAGCAGACCAGATCTGCACACACTCCACCCTCGTGTGATATCTTTCAATTTAAGCTAAAAGTACGCCGATGACTGCTCGGCGGCTCAGCCGCCCCGCTGCCGGTCTGCACAGGACGACGAAATATCGACAATCTTTCCAAATGGAGGAATATATATGAAGATCGGTGACATTGACAAAAACCTGGCTGTCAGCTCAAAGCTCGAGCTGAACGATGTCGTTTGGTTCGACGCAAAGGATGACCCCATAAGGGTCTACGGTCTCGCCGTATGCCATAAGGGCGATGTCTTCCGCCGTATGCCGCAGGACGTCGCGGACAGAACCAATGACGGTGTCCGCTACCTGAACCTGAACACAGCCGGAGGCAGAGTCCGCTTCCGCACGAACTCACCCTATGTTGCGATAAAGGCAGTCATGCCCGATAACGGCACTATGCCCCATATCACGATGACGGGACAGTCCGGCTTCGACCTCTACGCAGGTGACAACGGCGAACAGCACTACGTCGGCTCGTTCATACCCGGCGGTCGTGACCACGGCTACGAGTCGCAGAAGCCCACCGACGGTAAGCTGCATACCTATACGATAAATATGCCCCTTTACGCCCCCGTAGAGGAGCTCTACATAGGTCTTGCGGCTGACGCGGAGCTTGAAGCCCCCGAGCCGTACCGCTTCGATAAGCCCGTCGTATACTACGGCTCGTCCATCACGCAGGGTGGGTGCGCTTCACGTCCGGGTAACGCATACCAGAGCATGATCTCCCGTCAGCAGGATATCGACTTTGTAAACCTCGGCTTCTCGGGAAACGGACGTGCGGAGCAGGTCATCTGCGACTACATGGCAGCCCTCGACCCTCTCGTTTTCGTCTCCGATTACGACCACAACGCCCCCACCCCCGAATATCTCGCCTCGACTCACTACAATCTCTACGATACGTTCAGACGTTCTCATCCGACCACACCGTATATCATGGTCTCAAAGCCCGACTTCTCCCCCTCCTCCGAGCAGGATGTGCGCCGTCTCGCGATAATACGTGAGAGCTACGACAGGGCTGTTGCCGCAGGTGACCGACACGTCTATTTCGTTGACGGCTCTCACCTCTTTGACGGTGAACTGCGCGACAGCTGTACAGTTGACGGCTGTCATCCGAACGACCTCGGCTTCTTCCGCATGGCGGTCGGGATCGGTGCGGCGATCGAGCTGGCGATACGTGAGATATGAGACACTGCAATATCGCTCGAACATATTTATCGTAAGGAGTACATAAAATGCGCGAAAAGCTACTTTTTGATGAGAACTGGCTGTTCCATCGCGGTGACATCATAAGAAAGCGTCCGACCGTCAAGGGTCCTATCTATTCGGGCGCGAAGACCGTTCGTGAACGTTGGGGCGCGGCTTCCCCTGCCTACAACGATTCGGCGGACGACTACGGAAACGGCGAATTCAGCAGTGACCGTTGGGATCGTGTCGAGCTTCCGCACGACTACGTCATCGAGGGAGAATTTGACAAAAACGAGAACAACGCACTCGGCTACCTGAAATACGACAACGCATGGTATCGCCGTCACTTCCGTCTCGAGGAGGCTGACCGTGACCGCCGACTGACACTGTATTTCGAGGGTGTCAGCGGACAGTCCACGATATACTTGAACGGCGTTCCGCTCTACCACAATTTCTGCGGCTACACCTCCTTCGAGGTCGATATCACCGACTTCGTACTGTTCGACCGTGACAACGTACTTGCGGTCTACATAGATGCGGGACATCACGAGAGCTGGTGGTACGAGGGTGGCGGCATATACCGTCACGTATGGCTCGTAAAGACTTCACGTGTCTGCGTAGACCTGTGGGGCGTACATCTCGTTCCAAGGAAGGTGCATTCCTCTGTTTGGGAGACGACTGTCACGACCACCGTTCGAAATACCGACTCAAGTGAAGCTCGTGTCCACGTCACCACCTCGGTCACAGACCGTGACGGAGTACGTGTCGGGGTAGGAGGTGCGGTCGCAACGATACCTGCCGGAGGTACGTCCGAGGTATCGTACCGTATAACGGTCGATTCGCCGAAGCTCTGGGAGGTCGGGTGCGGATACCTTTATACCGCCGAGACGAGCATCGAGCAGGACGGTCAGGTCATAGACGAGGTACGAGACCGTTTTGGCTTCCGTGAGGTCGTATGCGACCCCGAGCACGGTCTTTTCGTGAACGGAAAACACGTCACGGTCTGCGGAGTCTGCGGTCACTACGACTATGGTCTGACAGGAAAGGCGGTATCTGACAACATATTTCGTTATAAGGTAAAGCTGCTTGCCGAGATGGGTGCGAACGGCTACAGAACGAGCCACTATCCGCAGGCAGAAGCGATGATGGATGCGCTTGACGAGGCAGGCTTTATCGTGCTTGACGAGACGCGCTGGTTCACGTCCACGCCCGAGGGCATAGCGCAGCTCGAGATGCTGATAAAGAGGGACAGGAACCGTCCGTCCGTATTCTTCTGGTGCATCGGAAACGAGGAGCCTTTGTTCACGGAGGAGCGCGGGCGCAGGATAGTCGATTCCATGCTGAGGGTCGTTCGAGGTCTTGACCCGACACGTCCCGTGACAGCCGCCTGTGACCGTCCCGACCGTGCCTCCGTCTACGGAGATCTTGACGTTATCGGCATAAACTACGGTCTCGGCTCGTATGATGCGGTACACGCGGCATTTCCGGAGCGACCCGTGCTTTCGACCGAGAACTGTGCGACGAGTACGACACGCGGCTGGTATTTCGAGAACAGTCCCGAGAACGGCTACATCAACGCCTACGACCGCGACACGAACGACTGGTTCCGCGGACGTGAGCTTACGTGGAAGTTCCTTGCGGAGCGCGAATGGGTGATGGGCGGCTATCAGTGGATAGGCATCGAGCATCGCGGAGAGACCGTATGGCCGCGTCTCTGCTCGCAGTCGGGAGCTATCGATATGTTCCTACAGCGCAAGGAGGCGTTCTACCAGAACCGTTCTCTTTGGACGACCGAGCCTATGCTCCGTCTCATTCCGCACTGGAATCACAGCGGACGTGAAGGAGAGGTGCTTGACGTTTGGGCGTACACGAACTGTGACGAAGCGGAGCTTTTCGTAAACGGTGAGTCCTACGGACGAGTGGCTGTCGAGCCGCACGGTCATGCGGAGTGGAAGGTAGAGTATCGTCCCGGCAGGATAGAGGCGATAGGCTACAGAGGGGGCATCGAGGTATGTCGTGACGGCAGTGAGACTACGGGACGACCGTGTGCGTTAAAGCTGATACCGGAGAACGCGGACGATGTCACGGCGAACGGGCAGGATATCGCGGTATTCACCTGTGTCGCGCTTGACGAGGAGGGACGTGAGGTACCCGATGCGGAGCTTACGGTACGCTTTACGTCAAGTCCTCTCGGGACGATAGTCGGGACAGGCTCTGACGTATGCGACCACACGCCGCTGTCCTCGCCGGTACGCAGGATGCGCGCCGGACGTATCTCTGTCGCGGTACGGTGCAAGCGGACGCACGGCACTCTGACCCTCTACGCGCTCTGCGACACCCTCCCCACCGCTCGATGCGAAGTTGAAATATAGCAGCCTGAGGTCGCCTGAGCCGCCGAACAGTCATCGGCGCACTTTCAGTTTAGACTGGAAGAGATACCACGACAATGACATTGGTGCAGGTCTGGTCGGCTGACGGCGGCGTGACGCCGCAGGCATGAATCGGCATTCGTGAAGCTTAGGTCGAAAGAAATACCACGACAATGACATTGGTGCAGGTCTGGTCGGCTGACGGCAGCCTGAGGCTGCGCGCAGTCATCGGGGCGGCTGAGCCGCCGAGCAGGAATCGGCGTTCGTGAAGCTGAGTAGGAGAGATATCCCACGACAATGACATTTGTGCAGATCTGGTCGGCTGACGGCTCGGTTATACTACA
>CAYSKU010000209.1:0-4024 GCA_964431775.1 uncultured Ruminococcus sp.
AAGGACGAGCCAAGGAACACGGGACTCTTACGCTGTGTGAACATAACGTACACGAGAGTACCGCAGCCCGCACCGAAAAGTGCTGCCGCAGGACTCATTCCGTTGCCAACGATGACGGGTACTACGAGCGTTGCCGCCATTATCGCAAGGAGCTGTTGGATAGCCAGAACGATCAACTGACCGAATCTCGGCTTATCTTCGGGCTGATAGATGAGTTTCATAAGACCTCCAGTTATCTGTATGGATTTCGTGGCATCGGCTGCTCCGGTCTGTACTCACGAAGCGATAGGACCATACATAAAAACAGCTTACCACGGGGTAAGACAGCCTTGCCGTTTCGAGCGCACGGGAGGAGCTCCGCTATTTCTGATGTCGGCTTAGTATACCACACTTCGACATAATTTGTCAATAGAAAATTTACACGAGTTCAAAAAAGAGTTTGCTTTATCTTCAGCACATGAAAAGGAGGAAGAAAACTTCGCGACGTTTTCTTCCTCCCTGTATTATTTTTTGTATTCGTGCTTTTGTTCAGACTATGATGCCCGCTTCGAACAGACGTCCCTCGTAGGTATCAAGATAATCCTCCTTGGTTCCGCAGAAGCGCGGCTCGCCGGAAAGGTGGAGTATATGTGTTGCAAGTCGAAGCACGGCTCTCGCGTCGTCCGACACCATCACCACCGGCATACCTACCATACAGATCGTTTCTATAAGCTCGTACATCTCGTCCGCCGAGCCTTTATCGAGTCCGTGTGCCGGATCATCGAGCAGGAGCAGCTTTTTCGCCGCACACAGCGCACGTGCAAGAAGCACCTTCTGCTGCATTCCTCCCGAAAGCTCAGAGAACCTCCGCTTTTCTATATCCGCGATACCCACAAGGTGCATCCTCTCCGAGGCTATCTCACGGTCACGCTTCGTAAAGAACGGAAGTCGTCCTCGTCCGAGACAGCCGGCCATGACCACATCACGAACGGAGGTATTCATACGTGCATCGCGCACCTGCGGCAGACAGCCTATGTCACGTCTCTCGACGTTTTCGGCATACGTGACGCTTCCCTCCATCGGAAGCTCCGTTCCGAGCATCAGACGAAGCACACTGCTCCGTCCGCTTCCGCTGCCGCCGATCACGCAGAGACATTCACCCTCACAAAGGGTGAAGCTGAGTCCGCGACAAAGTGCGTTTCCCTCTCGTCCTATCGTCACATTATCAAAGATCAATATCGGCTCTGCCATCTCAAACAGCTCCCTTTTCGTAGCACACGCTTCCTATAGCTCCGCGACCTGTCGAGCGGTCGTCGCCGTTTATATCATCGAAGACTATCTCACGGATATACGGTGCTATGTCCTCCGGTGCTTCGCCGTTTATTCGCAGATCATGCACCTTCACCTCGCCGACCTCGCAGCTGAGATACGGGTCGAATATCTCGTATCCTCCGTTCACGGAGGATTTCGGTCCGACACAGAAGAGGTAGGAGAGCGGATATCTCTCGGGATAGAGGGTGAGGTCTATATTATCGAAGAAAATATGTCCGATATTCGAGCCGAGCTCAAAGCCGGCGAACGCTCCGCGAACGGGATCGGAGGAAAGGTATTCCGAAAGTGCATCGATCGGTGCGTTAAGGTCTATCTTTATATCCTCGAAGAAGATATCATCTCCGCTTCCGACACCGCCACGCTCCGGCTCTCCGCCGACTATCCTGTAGCGTGGGGTCTGGAAGTACAGCTTGAACGTATTGATCCCGCGAACGTTCTTTATTATCGCATCGTACAGTCCGCAGTCCACAGACGAGCCGTCATCGTAATAATATATGCCGGGTTCGATACGCATCGCCTTATACGGACTGTCGGGAGACAGTGTCAGACCCTCGCAGAGGACCGTCCTCGTGCTTCCAAAATCGACAGACGAATCCTGCCAGTCGTACATATTGAGTGCGACAAGGTCGTCACCGACCTGTCCGCGAACGTTCGTTATACGCAGGTTCTCGGAGTTTCCGTTGATGTGCAGTCCGTCCGCATAGCATTCGATGAACGTAACGTTATCTATATGCACGTTCCTTATGTCGCCGAGCTGAACGGCAAAGCCGCCGCAATGGACGAACGTGAGGTCTGAAAGGGTCAATCCGTCAAGGTTATTGAAGAACATACAGGTCGATACGCCGTAGAAGCTGCGCTCCGTATCGTACATACCTGTACGACCGTAGCCCATCCTGCCGGTCAGGGACTCCTCCCATCTGCCGCCGCATATCGCGATATTACAGTCACGCTCACCGTCCGATATCGGTGCGTGAGTGCCGTTTTTCGTATTGACGTTACGGAGCATGAGGGTACGAACGCCGTGCATCAGACGTATGGTCGCGCCGTCCTGTGCCACTATACGGCGGTCTGACGGAACGAGTACGGAGCGGTCTATGTAGTACGGCTCCTCGGCTGCCGGAATACGGACTATCTCGTTTTCGTAAAGAGCCCTTTGAAATGCGTCTGTCCAGACACGGCACACGCCGTCCGCATTCTCCGCGTTGCTTTCGTATCGGACGAGGTCGCTGTAATCGGTTATCGAGGCTTCACGCACGAGTGCGTTCTGTCTCGCACGGTTCTCCTCGGTCATTTTTTCGAGAGTGCGGTATATCTGTGCTTTTTTCGCTTCCATTGTCATATCTCCTGTAGCTATACGTGCTTCAAGCATCAGCGAACGCCGAACAGAAGCTCACTGTAGGTCGGGTAGGGCCAATACTTCGAGGAGGTGAGCTGCTCCGCTTCGTCAACGTAGGCGCGAAGCTCCTCCATCTTGGTGACTATCTTATCCTTTATCGTAAACGCACGGCTCGTTATATCCGCGATATCGTCGAGAAGCCCAAGCTCCTCCTCAAGCTCACGAACGCTTCGTGCGACAAGGGAGGTGATGCTCGAGAGGTGCTTCACCGTTTCGACCTCGTAGGAGGTGTCTATATCGGCGACAAGTCCCCGTTTGGCAATGCCTGTCTCCGCAACGTCACGTGCGTAGGAGTTTATCGCCGGAAGTATCTGCTTATACACCATATCGACCATCGTTGCCGCCTCGATCCTGATAGTCTTACAATAGTTCTCAAGGGTTATCTCGTAGCGTGACCTCATCTCCTTTTCGGTATAGATATGGTGTGTACCGAAAAGGCGGATGTTCTTTGCGGAAAGGAAGTACGGCAGTGCATCGGGGGTGGTACGGAGGTCGAGAAGTCCGCGCTCCTCGGTCGCTTCGCGTATCCATGCGTCATCGTAGCCGTTACCGTTGAAGATTATACGCTTATGTCGTCTTATGGTATCACGGATAAGGTGGTTCAGCTCCGTTTTGAAGTCCTCTGCCGGTTCAAGTATATCGGCGAACTGACGAAGTGACTCTGCGACTGCCGTATTGAGTACGACGTTACAGTCGGCGATAGAATCCGACGAGCCGATCATTCGGAATTAGAATTTATTTCAGGTGAAAGCGAACTGTGAGGTACGGTTACGGTCTGTATTATCCTTCGGAAGGCGCGGAAGCACGTCTACGCCGAGCTTGAGCTGAGTCGATTCTCTGGGGTCGTAGTGTGTATCGGTCTCGAGTGCATCTATGACGGCAGACAGCTCGTCTCCAAGGAAGATGGAGACTACGGCAGGCGGTGCTTCATGTGCGCCGAGACGGTGGTCGTTTCCGGCAGTCGCCGCGCTGATACGGAGCAGATCCTGATATTCGTCAACTGCCTTTATGACGGCGCAGAGGAACAATAGGAACTGTGCATTCTCATACGGTGTCTCGCCGGGGGTTAGAAGGTTCACTCCGGTATTCGTTGCGACAGACCAGTTATTATGCTTGCCCGAGCCTGTTACGCCCATGAACGGCTTCTCGTGGAGCAGGCAGACGAGACCGTGACGCTTCGCGGTCTTTTGCAGTATCTCCATGGTGAGCTGGTTATGGTCGGTCGCGATATTCGCCTGAGTGTAGATCGGTGCAAGCTCGTGCTGTGCCGGTGCCGCCTCGTTTTGCTCGGTCTTTGCTCGCACGCCGAGCTTCCAT
>CAYSKU010000210.1:0-3997 GCA_964431775.1 uncultured Ruminococcus sp.
CCGCCTGTCGGCAGAGCCAACTCTGCACTCATTACATTGTCGTGGGATTTCTTTCAACTTAAACTGAAAGTACGCCGATGCCTGCTTGCGGTCTCAGACCGCTGCCGATTCATGCGCGCAGCCTCAGACCGCCTGTCGGCAGAGCCAACTCTGCACTCATTACATTGTCGTGGGATTTCTTTCAACTTAAACTGAAAGTACGCCGATGACCGCTCGGCGGCTCAGCCGCCTATTTTTTTAGGGAGTTTTGAGGAAGACCGAGCATATCCTCGAGAGAGTTCGTGCAGGCTCTGACGTTTGCCGCAGCCTCCGCTTCGTCCTTGCCGTTTGCGAGGATGTAGAACTTTATCTTCGGCTCTGTTCCGGACGGACGTGCAACGACAACGTTTCCGTTCTCCGTCTTATAGTACATGACGTTCGACTTCGGAAGACCGGTTCCCGTGACCTCACCTGTCAGTGTGTCCTTCGACGTCTCCGCACGGTAGTCGCGGATGTTTACGACACGACTTCCGGCAATCATCAAAGGCTCGGTGGCACGGAGCTTGTCCATGAGTGCGGCGATCTGCTCCTTTCCGTCAAGACCTTCCATGTATATCTCGGCGGAATTCTCAAGGTAGAAGCCGTACCTCTCGTATAGTGCCTCAAGTGCATCGATAAGGGTCATTCCGCGAAGCGAATAGAACGCCGCCATCTCACAGATGAGCATCGAGGCGGCAACTCCGTCCTTGTCACGCGAATACGAACCCTTCATGTAGCCGTAGCTCTCCTCGTAGCCGAGAAGATACGTTCCCTCACCGCGTGCCTCATGCTCACCGATGACCTCGGCGATAAACTTGAAGCCCGTCAGCACGTTGTACAGCTCAACACCGTGCTGCTCACAGATGCGTGTAGCCATCTCACTCGTGACGATGGTCTTTATCGCGTACGCATCCTTCGGCAGCTTGCCCTGCTCCTCGAGTGCCGTGAAGATGTAGTCGAGAAGGAGCGAACCCATCTGGTTTCCGGTTATACAACGGAACTCACCCGAGCGGTCACGTGCCATTACGCCGACACGGTCACAGTCGGGGTCTGTCGCAACGATAAGATCGGTCGAGGTGTACTGCTCCGCGACCTTGACTCCCTCGGCAAAAGCCGCCGGATACTCGGGGTTCGGCTTCGCAAGTCCCGGGAAGTTTCCGTCCGGTGTCATCTGACACGTGACGGTGTGCAGGTGCTTTACTCCTATACGGCGAAGCACCTCGGGAACGATACGGTAGCCGGCTCCGCAGAGAGGGGTGTATACTACGTGAAGCAGATCTGCCGCACGGCGTACAGCATCGGGGTAGACCTGCTCACCGATAACGTTCTGCATGAATATCTCGTCGAATTCCGCTCCGACCGAGGTGATGAGCTCCTCGTTTACCACATTGCGTGACGGAACGTCCGCGAATATGTCGGCGGAATAGATGTAGCCGGAGACGCGATCCGCCATAGCCTGCGTGGGCTGTGCGCCGTCCTCCCAGTAGAGCTTGTAGCCGTTGTAGACCGATGGATTATGGGAGGCGGTTATATTTATACCGGCGATACAGCCGAAATAACGTACACCCGCCGAGAGCATGGGGGTCGGGCGAAGCTCGTCGAACAGATAGACACGGATACCGTGCGCGGTCAGTACCTCCGCACAGCGTCTTGCGAACAGGGGAGAGTTGTTGCGGCTGTCACAGCCTATGATGACTCCGCGCTCCTTTTCGTTGCCGCCGAGTGACTCTATGGCACGTGCAACGCCCTCGGTCGCCTGTGCAACGGTGTAGATGTTCATCATGGCACAGCCGGCGCACATCTTCGAGCGCAGACCGCCTGTACCGAACTCCATGTAGGAGCCGAAGCGGAACTTGATCTCGTCTTCATCGTCGGCGATCGCACGAAGCTCTGTCTTCGTGTCCTCGTCAACTGCATCGGACTCGAGCCATTCGAGATATCTCTTCTTGTATGCTTCCATAATATTTCCTTTCGGCAATCTTATGCCCTATTATTTCACTGTATCGGTCTCACGTCAGCAGATCGTATATGCCGAAGACCTCGTACCGTATGTGCGCCGCCTCGAGAAAAAGGTACAGCGCGTCGGGGGAGGCTCCGGTTATGTCGAGCTGTACCGTGAGCGCGGGGGCTGCTCCGTAATGCTCTGTCGGATAGGTTGGCGCGGAGGATATGTTCATTATGACCGCTCCGAGCCTCTCTATGGCTGAGAGAAATTCACCTACGCGCCGCTCCTCCGATATGACTGCGGAAACGTCCATGTAACGCCACGAGCTTCCGAGGTCGGGAAGAGAACCCGGCAGTGTCGCAAGCCCCTTTTTGAGGAGTGCGAACCGCATGACGGTGTCATCGTTCATCTCAACGTCCGCTTCGAGTGCGATCTTCAGATCGTATTTGCTCTGCAAACGCCGAAACGATACGAGCTGACCGTCGGTCGAGCTTGAGACGGGAAGTATACCGTAGGTCGAGCGACCGTAGTATACCTCCTCGCAGACCTCGCGAAAGCTCGGAAAATAGCTTGCGAAGACGCGCTCGAAGACACGCTCGAAGATACGGTAGGCGCGGTCGGAAAACGTGTTCTGCATATACGCTATGCGAACGGTGTCAGCCGAGAACCAGTCCTCGTCGGAGTACGTGTCGATAAAGCTGAAGCTCCCACTGTCGGTAAACTCCCTGCAAAATTCGGCAAAGTCGGGCGATATCAAGGGCTCAGCCGACCTTCCGCGGTACAGACGTGCGGCATCCTCGGGTGTCAGAGGCTCGTTTTTTTGCTCCGACTCCTGCTTTGCAAAGTACGCTGCCTCGTGATATATTCCGGCACGTATCACCGACAGATCCGCATTGGCATCCGAGAGGAGCCGCAGATTCTTACGAAATATGTCCTCGTTCTCCTGCATTACAGTCTTCCGAGAAGTGCGTAGCTGTCGGAGAGGAAGGAATTCAGCTCATCTGCGGTGAGCTGTCGGTAAGAGCTATAAGTCTCGTGACGAGCGGAGACGCGGTGTTGAGTATGAGCGTCTGCTCGAGCGGCATCGTTCCGCCCATGCTGTAGAGCTTCATCATGTCGTTCATACGGCGCGCATCCTCGGAGATATTGAGTATAGCCGGAGTAGCGGCATCGACCAGACGGTCGAACTCTACCTTGGTCTCCTCACCTGCGAGCTTTTTGAACAGCTCCGCGACTGCCGTGCTTTCGGTCTTGTCACCGTCAGCCTTTAATACGTCTGCGATTTCCGCATCGATACGGAGGAACTTAACTCCCTCACGGTTCTGCTCAACGGTGTGTATGAACTGCGTATCGATGACACGGTCGAGGAGGATGACCTCGATACCCGCATCACGGTACATGGAGACGTACTTCGACTGTGCGGTCGCATCCGTTGCGTAGTAGACCTTGTTCTCGTGCTTCTCCTTTGCCGCTTCAAGGTACTCGTCAAGTGTCACGAAACCACCGCCGCACTTTTCGTAAAGGATATTCGCGTTCACGCGGTCGTAGAACTTCTTGTCGCGCATACAGCCGTACTCGACAAAGGTCTTAAGATCACGCCAGATCGATTCGTAGTTCTCACGGTCGTTCGTGAACATCTGACCGAGCTTGTCCGCGACCTTTTTGGTGATATGCGCGGATATCTTTGCGACGTAGCCGCTGTTCTGGAGATAGCTTCTCGAAACGTTCAGCGGAAGCTCGGGACAGTCGAGAACGCCCTTGAGCATCAGCAGATATTCGGGGATGACCTCCTTTATGTTATCCGCAACGAAGACCTGATTGTAATAGAGCTTTACCTGACCCTCAAGGCTCTCGTACTCGTTCGATATGCGAGGGAAGTACAGTATTCCCTTGAAATTGAGCGGATAATCGGCTTTCAGATGGATGTGGAAAAGAGGCTCCTTCCAGTCGGAGAAGACCTTGCGATAGAAGTCGCGGTATTCCTCGTCCGTGCAGTCTGACGGATTATTCTGCCAAATAGGCTCGGTATCTTTT
>CAYSKU010000211.1:0-3944 GCA_964431775.1 uncultured Ruminococcus sp.
CTGATGGAATGCGGCTCGATGAACGCCGCAAAGGAGCGCGGTCTGGTACGAAGTGAGGGCAAGGATTACGTCATGCAGGATGGTGACGTTGTACTGTTCCGCTTCAACGTCTGAGCTTTCTCCTCAAAAAAACACGGGGCTGTCCGCCCGGGACAGCCCCTCATTTATTTATATTACATATTTTTTGTCGAGCTGTCGAAGAATTCGCGGCGCAGGATCGCGCACGTACCGACCGAGACGTAGCGACCCTTGACGTGCATCGACTCACGTGCAACTCCCTCGAAGGTCATGCCGACCTTTTCCATGACACGGCGGCTCCTGTCGTTTCCGACCATATAGCGTGCCTCTATACGGTTCAGGTGAAGCTCACCGAAGCCGAAGCGAAGCACCGCACGCACCGCCTCCGGTGCAAGTCCGCGTCCCCAATAGGAGGGGTTCAGGACGTAGCCGACCTCGGCGGAATTTGCGTTGGGATCGAAGCGCGTGAAGCCGCACGTTCCGATCATCTTATCGGTCTCACGCTCCGTCACCGCCCAATCGTGGAAGTCTCCGGCGCGGTAGCGCGACTGGATATAGGTCAGGTAGCGATAGGTATAGAATTCGCTCGAATGCGGCTCCCAAAGAAGGTACTCCGTCACGTCACGGCGGCTTGCGTATTCGTACATATCGTGGCTGTCACGCTTAAGCATCTTACGAAGCACGAGACGCTCTGTTTCAAGTATCGGCGGTTCGCGAAATATACGAACGATATCCTCATGTGTCATGTCCGATCTCCCGTCAGCTCATTATAGTGATCTGTATCATTATACGCGATTCGCGCCGAAATTTCAATATGTAACTGATGAATTTTGTCCCATAGCCATGGTTACACGTGGGGGCTGGCGGTGCAGTACAGTCTGCAAAAGACAAACGTTCTACAGATCACAAGATGATCTTTTCTATCTCCTGCTCGAGACATTCGAATTTCTTTTGTGTCAGCTTCATGAGAAGCTCACGCTCCTCCTCGGTCAGGCAGGAGAGCGATGCTTCCTCCGCGTTTATGAGCGGCTGTATCTTTTCGGCGCAAAGTCTCCTTCCCTCCTCCGTCAGCAGTACCGCCTTGCTGTTCCGCGCTCCGGAGAGCTGCTCCAGTCTGACTAAGCCGTTCTTGACAAGGGTCGATACGGTATAGTTTATGGTCTGCTTCGGATAGAACCAGGTCGCGACCAGATCGTTTTGGGTACAGACTTTCCCCTCATCCTCGTAAAGGCTGTAGAGTACCCATATCGCCGGATCTGACAGTCCGCAATACACGCCGTAACGGTGGTACAGCTCGTCCTCTGCCTTATAGAGCTGTGTCAGCTCCATGTTATATGAACTTATCTTCGATCTCATGTCAGCTTCTCCTTTGTCTGTGTTCGAACTTGATAGTGAAATTATAGATTCCGGTTCGTACTTTGTCAATACGCTTTCGCAATTTCCTTTATAAATTTACAATTCATGTATTGCATTCCGTCGTCCGCTATGGTAAACTGCACTTGAATTTTGGAATTGCAATGT
This sequence comes from uncultured Ruminococcus sp., assembly GCA_964431775.1. GTDB lineage: Bacteria > Bacillota > Clostridia > Oscillospirales > CAG-272 > UMGS1696. The sequence goes on from CAYSKU010000211.1 coordinate 1,540, forward strand.
TGTCCTCCGCATATGCTAAGGTATAACGCGGCTGTCGCTTGAACGACACCTACGGAGGCGTACATGAACGATACAAAAAGCTATATCCTTGAGATGCGCGGCGTTCTTATCGAGCGTCTGGCGGCACGAGTCCTGCTATATCTGCTCGTGTCCTCCGTCTTCTGCGGACTCTCGTATACGGCGGTGACTTTCGTCTCGCCCGACCTCGACTCCGCCTTCATCTCTCCGATAACGGAGGGGTGCGGTACGCTCGAGGTCGCACGCTATCTGCTCCGCTGTACATTTCCGGCGGCGGTCTCGCTGCTCGTCGTCTACGCGGCGGCTCACACCGTTATGTCCCATGTGATCGGTATGACGGTGCTTTGCGTTCGCGGACTCGTCCTCGGCGGTATCGGCGGTCTGATCGGCACGGGAGCGGAGGTCGGTGTACACTGTAGTCTCGCGCTGACTCTTTATTTTCTTGCGACGGTATTGATCATCGTGCTTGCAGCTCTTTCGGACATATTCTCGAAATGCCTGTGTCGTGCCTACGCCGACCATGTGCCGTCACTTGCGCGTGAGCTTTTTTTTGAGTATCTGCGCGTTTTTTCGGTGCTTGCCGGAGGTGTGTTCGTGCTGACTGCGTTATGCAGTGCCGCACTGCAATACGGGATATAGAATACAAATGAAGATCAAAATAAAGAGGGGTCTAAGATGCCATACGAAAACGATCACGATAATCCGAACAACGGCAGTCGTCCGACAAACTACGGAAAGAACAACTGGAGGAGCAAGGACGAATCACGAAAGCTCTCACTTGACGAGATAGAGTCTCGTGAGCAGGAGGAAAAGAGGCAGGCGAAGCGCGGCAGGTTCAACATATTCAACGGCTCGAACGCCGACGGTCAGGGTGTTGACAAGGAGGAAGTACAGATCGCGGAGAACCCGACTCTCTTAAACTTCTTCAAGCTGCTCGGTCGAAAGCTGAATCCGATACTTTCGGCGAATATGCTCCTTATATTCGGAAACTTCCCGATATTCTTCTTCCTCCTCGGTATGAGCGGAATATTCTCGATACACACGACCACACCGTACTATCTGGTATACGCTCCCCTGCGCGGTGCGGTGCTGTTTGACCACTCTCCTGCGACCTCCGCGCTTTGGACGATCTTCGAGCGGCAGATGGAGGTTCCCGTTCTCACGACGACCGACTACGTTCTGTTCGCGCTGTCCGCGCTCGTGATACTGACCTTCGGTCCTGTCCGTGTCGGTGTTACGTACCTGCTCAGGAACGTATTCAGAGGAAAGCCGATCTTCGTCATGCAGGACTTTTTCGACTCGATCAAGCGTAATCTTCGTCAGGCGATAATATACGGTATCCTCGACCTTCTGATAATCTTCCTCATCATATACGACATCTTCTTCTTCAACTTGAACTACGGTATCCATTTCGTCATGGACATGATGTTCTTCATGAGCTGGTGTCTCGCGCTCCTGTACTTCTTCATGCGTCCGTACATCTATCTTATGATAGTAACGTTCGACCTTTCGATATTCAAGATGTTCAAGAACGCGCTCGGCTTTACCGTACTCGGCGTAAAGCGTAACTTCATGTTCCTGCTCGGAACGCTCGTGCTTCTCCTGCTCGAATACGTGCTTATGTATGCGTACTTCCCTCTCGCGGCGATACTTCCCTTTGTCATCCTTCCTGCGTTGATCGTCATGATGGGCATATACGCGGCGTACCCGAAGATAAAGGAGATCATGATAGATCCCTACTACGAAGAAATGTCCTCCTCCCCGTCTCCTGAGGTCGGCTGAGGTCGCCTGAGGCGACAGGCACGAATCGGCGTACTTTGATTATTTTCATAAAATGTAATAGGATGATTTTTATGTTTCTACAAGATAAAATAAAAAAATAATACATACTTACACAACTACCAAACAGATGATGCAAACGGTTTGGGAAGTTGACTGTGGGAAAAAATTTATATTCAACAAATTGATTCTTTCTATTGCTCATTCGATTACACCATTAATATATATTATTTTACCGGGATTAATAATTAGCGATTTATCAGAATCATATATTTCAGCACGTTTAGTTATACATGTAATGATCTTGGTCATAGCTCCTCTACTAAATACACTTATTAATTCTTTTGTTGGTCATGTAGCCTTTCGTTATTACCAAAATATTGATCTACAACTCACACGAGAATTTGAATATCATATAGCTCATATGGATTATGAAATATTAGAAACCCCCGAAACACAGGATTTTAAAAACCGCGCAGAAGACGTATTGCATAGCTTAATATCAATTGTTGATCAGCTTTTCGGATTATTCGAATCCTTCATTCAATTAATATCTATTATATCATTATAGCAATCCCCCCAATTACCCCAACACACCGGCCGCATTG
>CAYSKU010000212.1:0-3925 GCA_964431775.1 uncultured Ruminococcus sp.
TGAGCCTCCCTCCGGGAGGGAGGGGGACCGCGTTAGCGGTGGAAGGAGAGCGCGGGCGGTCTGAGACCGCAGGCATGGATCGGCGTACTTTCAGTTGAAATTGAAAGATATCCCACGACAATATTATTTGGTGCAGGTCGGCTGAGGTCGGCTGAGACCGCAGGCATGAATCGGCGTACTTTCAGTTGAAATTGAAAGATATCCCACGACAATATCATTTGTGCAGAGCCGGTCTGCTGAAATTTTGTCTGTGCAGGCTGCACGTTTTTCCCTTTACAAGCAGTCTACATAAGACGATTTTTTGCTTGACAAAAGGACAGTTATAGTGTATAATGGCATTACAAACGACAAAGAACGGAGGTGCAAACGATGAAAAAACTCATCAAACGGCTTTTTTTCTATTCATCGCGTCAACTGTATCGCAGAAAACGAACGTATCTCTCGGTATTTATAACGTCCGTAGTGCTTTTGACCCTCGTCACGACCTTCCTCGAAATGATCGAAGCCAATGCTCTTAAGGAGATAGAGCAGACGAAGTGCGGCTATTACCATGCTTCGTTCCTGTGTCAGAGCATGGATCTTTCGGAGGCTATGCTCGAGCATTCGAAGGTCACCGATGCGTTCTCGATACCCTATACCTCACGTATGGCTTCCTCCGACGATGCCTCGCTCCCGGCAAAGCTCGTCGTGTGCAACGACGAGATCGAGGGGCGGCTCGAGGTCAGCTACCTTTGGGGTCAGCCGCCCGAGGACGGAGAGATCGCCGTCCCTGCCGACCTGTACCGCACCTACGGCTACCTGACGGCAGGTGAGGTGAACGACCTGTACTTCACCGCCCAACGTATGACCTATTATCCGCTCCGTATATCCGGCATATTCGAAACGAACGACCACAGTGTCGCTTATGCGTTCGTGACGGAGAAGACCGCACGTGCCATAGACGCAGAGACCGAGTCACACGAGCTGTACGATACCTACATCACCTGCCGGAACATGAGCGATCGGTATATCGCAAAGATAGTCGAATATATGATACGCGAATATCGGATACCCGAGACCGAGGTGCAGTCGGTAAAAGGAGAGGTCTCTGGTATAATCGGTCGTGAGGAGGTCTACGAGGACTACATAAATACGGAGCTTCTTGAGGTCGTCCTTCGCAAGCAGGCAACACCGTCCGTGCTCATATCTATGCCGCTCATCCTCGTTGCCGCACTGATGATGGCGATCTTCATGACCGGTCAGGCAAAGCTGAGCTCACCCGAATACGGTATACTCGGCTCTCTCGGCGCAGACCGCCGACAGCTATGCACGTTGGTGGCAGGGCAGATACTTCTTATCTCCGTTTTAGCCTCCGTGCCGGTCATCCTCCTTTCGGCGATACTTTCGAACATATACATATCGGTCTATAACCTTTCGATCACCGATGTCGCGCTACGCTTCCGTATACCGTGGGGAGACCTCATCGCCGTGTCCCTTTGGTTCGACGTTTTTTCGTGTGCGTTCACGTATGTCGGTATATCGAGGATGACCCTACAGCCTCCGTTCACGCTTATCGCGGAGTCGTATCGCTCGTCACTGCCGTTCGTTCGGCGTTCGTCACGCGGAGCGGAGGTCGGACGACACAGAGTCTTCTATATATCGCTATTGCAGACCCTTCGCGAGATACGCGGACAGATAGCTCCGGCATTGACCACCTCCTTCGTGTGTATCATCCTTGGTGCGTTCATAGTTTTTGAGGCAGTAACGCAGATGAGCTCCGCCAACAAGCTCGAGACCTTCGGCAGCTACGTCTTTGACGGCTCTATAGAGAAAACGCCACTCGATACCACGCTCCGCGCTCCGATGCCCGTGACCTCCGAGGTGATAGACAGCGTGAGGGAGCTTCCGGAATTCGAGAGTGGCGGCGTATACTCACGCATCGGCTCGACCTTTGCCATGACCGACACAGGTTACAGCGAGCACGGCTTATTTCTGTTCGCCGAAAAGGGACGTACACTGCCGTGCAGTGAGAAGGCGTATCTGAACCATAAGGGGTACGGTGACAGCTATTCCGCGCCTGCCATAGTCTGCGATTCGGTAACGCTTCCGCTCGTTTGCTATGACGTTCTCGAGGGAGAGCCGGAGCGGATCCTTACCGAGGAGAACGCACTCATCCTTATAGACGGTCATCGCAGCGGAGACTACCGTGTCGGTGACACGCTCCTTTTGTGCGGTGGCTATGATCTCAGCTACGAGCCCAGGTCTTACGAGCTTCACGGAACGCCCGTTGAATTTACGATAGTCGCAATAGCCTCCGAAGGCTCACGCTATCTGGACGTCGCGCCTGTGCGGAACGGAGATGTGATAATGTCGCAGGACAGCGCGGTCGCGCTCGGACTTGCGGAGGAGGGTGGCTACGACAGCTATCTCTTTCGGTTCAAGTCTGACTCCGAGCTGTCACGTGAGAGACTGCTCTCCTTTTACGATGAGTTCAGAAAAAGTCCGCAGTTCATACGCTACGACTGTCTTCTCTATTCTGCGGAAGCGGACTCCGTCAGACTCGTTCGTATCGTAAATACTATCATGTTCTCGCTCTTCTTCGTCATGCTCTTCCTCACCCTTTGCACGATGACGTTCGTTGAATCGTCACTTCGTATAAACAAAAAGAAGAACGAGCTTGCCGTGCTTCGTCAGGTCGGCGCGAAGGACGGGGAGATATACAGAACAACGATGGTCAGTGCGTTGCCCGGCGCGGTCATAGCATTTCTCGTAACTACTGTGATCTATATAGTGGTCCTCTATGTGTGCGTTACCAGAACGAACCAAAACATAGCTATTCAGATAGATATGTACCATCCGCTCGAGGAGACCATAGCGCGGTGGCGTGAGGAGCTGCGTGTCATGAAGCTGATCATAACGTGCGTTTGGGTGGCGGCACTTCCGATGCATCTGCTGACGTATCTCTTCGCACTGCTCGGCATAGCGTTGCCGACGAGACGAGCATTAAAGGAAACGATAACCGATGGACTGAGAAAGGATACCGACTGATATGGATAACGTTATTTTGAGGGCGGAAGCACTGATGAAGACCTATGGCGGTAACGGAACGTTCGTCAATGCCGTGGAGCGCGTGACGGTGTCGTTCTACGAGAGGCAGGTCACGGCGATAGTCGGTGCCTCGGGGTCGGGCAAGAGCACGCTTTTGCACCTGCTCGGCGGTATCGACGTACCGAGCGGCGGCACGGTCTACCTGTACGGCAGGGACGATAAGGAGGCACCGACGGATCTGTACGCGCTGTCACGTGACGAGCTGGCAGAGCTACGCGGAAGGAATTTCGGTTTTGTATTCCAGAACTACGCACTTCTTCCGGTACTCACGGCATGGGAGAACGTCATGATCCCGTCCATATACAACGGTACGGAGTTTGACCGTGAGTTTGCGGAGCATCTTTTCGAGAGGCTCGGTATAGCGGAGCGAATGCATCATCTGCCGTCCGAGATGTCGGGCGGTGAGCAGCAGAGGACGGCGGTCATACGAGCGATGTGTACCAGACCGAGGATCTTGTTTGCGGATGAGCCGACGGGAAATCTCGACCGACGTACAGGGGAGGAGCTTATCGAGCTTTTGTTTGAGCTTCGCAACGAGACGAACAGCACGATAATAATGGTAACTCACGATGAGCGCGTAGCCGCCTCCGCCGACCGAGTCCTCCGAATGGAGGACGGCAGCCTGAGGTCGGCTGAGGTCGGCTGAGCCGACAAACGGTCATCGGCGTACTTTCAGTTGTGGTTGAACGATATCCCACGACAATATCATTTGATGCAGACTTGGTCTGCTGACGTTAGCTTTGGTCACACATGAATGAGCCTCCCTCCGGGAGGGAGGGGGATCGCGTTAGCGGTGGAAGGAGACCGCAGGCATGGATCGGCGTACTTTCAGTTGTGG
>CAYSKU010000213.1:0-3909 GCA_964431775.1 uncultured Ruminococcus sp.
CAGCCGACGTACCTCTCGTATTGCTCGTCTGTCGAATACTTTATGTCGAGCAGGACGCGATCCGTCACCTCGAGAAGAGACAGCGCGGACTCGTCGCACAGACAGCCCGACGTGTCAAGACACGTGTTTATCCCCTCCTCGTGACAGAGCAGGAACAGCTCCCTCGCAAACTCCGACCGGAGCAGAGGCTCACCGCCGGACAGCGTTATGCCTCCCTCCGTCCCAAAGTATTCCCGAAAGCGTACCGCACGTCTCACTATCTCCGCCGCCTCGTATTCCGTACCTCCCGACATATCCCACGTGTCGGGGTTGTGGCAGCAGCCGCAGCGCAGCGGACATCCCTGCATGAACACCACATAGCGCACACCGGGTCCGTCAAGCGTACCGAGGCTCTGTATCGAATGCACAAGTCCCGTCATCGCCGCACTCACATACTTTCGTGGAACGTGCGGCTTATGACCTCGCGCTGCTGCTCACGTGAGAGCTTGCAGAAATTCACCGCATAGCCGGATACACGTATCGTAAGGTTCGGGTACGCCTCGGGATCCTCGTATGCCTTCATTAGCGTCTCGCGATTCATGACGTTCACGTTTATGTGGTGCGCCCGCTTCGCGAAATAGCCGTCAAGGATCGAAACAAGGTTCGAGACCCTATCCTCCTCCGTCTGTCCGAGTGCCTCGGGGGTAACGGAAAAGGTGTTCGAGATGCCGTCACGGCAGTCCTCGTAGCGGAGCTTCGCAACTGAGTTGAGCGATGCAAGCGCACCGTTCTCCTCACGACCGTGCATCGGGTTCGCACCCGGCGCAAACGGCGCGGACGCCTTTCGACCGTCCGGTGTCGCTCCGGTGTTTCGTCCGTAGGTGACGTTCGAGGTTATCGTGAGTACCGACAGCGTGTGCATGGCGTTACGATAGGTCGGAGTCTTGCGAAGCTCCGTTATCATACGGTGCGCCATGTCCTGCGCCAGCAGATCGACTCGGTCGTCGTCGTTACCGTATTTCGGGAAGTCACCCGACGTATCAAAGTCGGTGATGAAGCCGTTCTCGTTCGTTATCGGACGAACGCTTGCGTACTTTATCGCGCTGAGCGAGTCCGCAACGACAGACAGTCCGGCAATGCCGAATGCCATAAAGCGTTCTACATCCGTATCGTGCAGTGCCATCTGTGTCTTCTCGTAGGCATACTTGTCGTGCATATAGTGGATAACGTTCATCGTATTGACGTAGAGACGGCTGAGCCACTCTATATATACCTGATACCGCTCCATGACCTCGTCGAAGTCGAGACGATCGGAGGACATGACCGGCATCTGAGGACCTATGTGCATTCCGCTCGTCGTATCGTAGCCGCCGTTCAGCGCGATGAGGAGGAGCTTTGCGAGGTTACAGCGTGCGCCGAAGAACTGCATCTGCTTACCGACCTTCATGGCGGAGACACAGCACGCGATAGCGTAATCGTCGCCGTATATCGGGCGCATCAGGTCATCGTTCTCGTACTGTATCGAGTCGGTGTCGGCGGAGAGCTTCGCGCAGAACCTCTTGAACGGCTCGGGAAGCCTTCCCGACCAAAGCACGGTAAGGTTCGGCTCGGGTGACGAGCCGAGGGTATAGAGGGTGTTCAGCACACGGTAGCTGTTCTTTGTGACGAGTGTACGACCGTCCTCACCCATGCCGCCGACCGCCTCGGTTATCCACATCGGATCGCCGCCGAACAGCTCGTTATATTCCGGTGTACGGAGGTGACGTGCGGAGCGCAGCTTCATGACGAAGTCGTCCATCAGCTCCTGTGCGCCCTCCTCGGTGAGCGTACCGTTTGCAAGGTCGCGCTCGATATAGATATCGAAGAACGTGCTGACTCTGCCGAGGGACATAGCCGCGCCGTTCTGCTCCTTTATCGCGCCGAGATAAGCGAAATACGTCCACTGTATCGCCTCACGTGCGTTTGCGGCAGGTGTACCGATATCGAAGCCGTACATTGCCGCCATCTCCTTCATGTAGCCGAGGAACGCGATCTGCTGATACAGCTCCTCCTCAAGTCTGACCTGATCGGTGAGGAAGACCTCGTTTGCAAGTCTTCGCTTATCGTTCTTCTTCTCCTCGATGAGTCTGTCAACGCCGTAGAGCGCGACACGGCGGTAGTCGCCGATTATGCGGCCTCGACCGTAGGCATCGGGGAGACCTGTAATGACGTGGCACTTACGTGCGGCACGCATCTCATCGGTATAGGCGCGGTACACGCCGTCGTTGTGGGTGGTACGATAGCGGAACTCCTCCTCGACCTTGGGGCTGAGCTTGTAGCCGTAGGCCTCACACGCCTGACGTACCATACGCATACCGCCGAAGGGGTTCACGCCGCGCTTCAGCGGACGATTGGTCTGTAGACCTACTATTATCTCGTTATCCTTATCGATGTAGCCCGGGGAATAGCTCGTCAGCGAGGAGACCGTTGAGGTATCGATATCCAGAACGCCGCCGAACTGACGTTCGAGGGCGAACAGAGCCTCGAGCTTTTTCATGAGAGCCTTGGTGCGCGGTGTAGCGTCACTTAGAAAGTCCGACTCTCCGGTATATTCTTTATAGTTTTTCTGAATGAAGTCGCGAACGTTTATCTCGTTCTGCCATGCGCCTCCGACGAATCCGTTCCAATTTTTATGCTCCATACCCGAAGACCTCCTTGGTAATATAGCAGCTATAGCGTAGCGTAGATGCCGCACAAACAAAAAAGGGCAAGTCAGCTTATAGTGAAAAAACTGATCTGCCCAGACGGTCGGCAATAAGGCTTCTGCATTCCCTTGCGGTACTCCGCAAAATCCGTCAGTTATGTAGAAGCTGTAATAATATTATACACAAGACCTCCGGCTTTGTCAAGAAGAAAATGCGGTCTCAGACCGCAGGCAGTCATCGGCGTACTTGAAGTTGTGGTTGAGAGATGTCCCACGACAATATCATTGGTGCAGGATCGTCTGCTGACGTTTTGTCTTATGCAGTCTGCAAAGGACAAGATCTCAGCAGACTTTTCTTCTCCCTCATATATTAAATTCTTGTGAAATCATTGAAATCCGTTGCAAAATATGCTATAATCTGATAATGACTTACCGATGGATCGCAAATAGCGGTCTGTCATATATCATACCTCAATATTTCATCTCGAAAACCGAAAGGAGTCCATCATACCATGGGCAACACAGCAAAGCTAAGCACGTCCGGTGATGAGCAGAAGCAGTCGAAGACGAGATCGATCGTTATAACGATCTGTGTCATCCTCGCCGCCGTTCTCGTCATAGGACTTACGGTCTTCAACCGCCTCGTAGATACAGGCTACTTCCTCCGCCGCCAGATCGCGGCAGAAAGTGAGAACTACGAAGTAGACGGCGCGATGATGACCTATTTCTTCCACTCCAATTATCAGACCTACGCCGCCTACGCTTCGTACCTCGGTATCGATACGAGCGTATCCCTTAAGGCTCAGGAAAGCTCTATCTCCAGCGGAATGACATGGTTCGATTACTTCGCCTCCAGCTCTCAGAGCTACGTCAAGGAGCTTCTCGCACTCTGTGAAGCCGCCAAGGCAAACGGCGTGACCCTCGACGACGCCGACCGCGCCTCCATCGATGAGTCTATAGACTCTCTCAAGAACGCCGCCGAGAGCTACGGCTACACTGTAGATCAGTATCTCATCAATGCGTTCGGTGCAGGCATCAACACCAAGGACGTTAAGCACTGCCTCGAGCTGACCGCGCTTGCCTCCAAGTATTCCGCCGACTACATGGCTTCCCTCACCTACTCCGACGAGCAGCTCGAAGCCTACTACGAGGCGAACAGCGCGACCTTCGACGGTGTTGACGTTATCGCCATCACCATTCCGGCAAGCACCTACGAGGAGACGGACGAGGACGGCAACCCCGTCGGT
>CAYSKU010000214.1:0-277 GCA_964431775.1 uncultured Ruminococcus sp.
GATATGGTTCTGAACGCTATCGGTTATCCGAAGCCGCTGACCGTTTCCGGTTACGTTTCCGATTACTTCGGAAAGAACCCGAAGTACAACGGCGCAGACGCTGCTCGTTTCTCCGTTGACGACTTCGGTGCAGCATTCGTTCGTCTCGAAGGCGGCATCATCCTCGATTTCCGTATTGCATGGGCTATGCACGTTAACACCCCGGGCGATACCATCATCTTCGGTACTGAGGGTGCTCTCCGTATCCCGTCTACCGACTGCTGGAACGGCTCCGTTG
>CAYSKU010000214.1:287-3873 GCA_964431775.1 uncultured Ruminococcus sp.
CACGACGTTTGCGGCGCACAGACCGAGACCGTAGTTCCGATCCTCCAGAATAGCGGCAAGGGTGGTCTCTTCGACAAGAAGATCCGTTCCTTCCTCGACGCTATCAAGACCGGCGGTCCCGCTCCTGTTCCGACCTCCCAGATCCTCTACAACCAGGCTATCATCGACGGTATCAACAAGTCCTCTGCTCTCGGCAAGGAAGTTGAGATCGTATTCAACGAAGACTAAGTCTAACATATGTGCAAAGGGACTTTCCGACTCGGGAAGTCCCTTTGCTTTGGTCTTACCCAACGGTCACGTAACCCTTATGACGTGACCGTTTGCTTTTTTCGACCGAAGCTCCGGCAAAATTCAAAAAAATGTTACAGATGATCAAATTTTCTCAGAGGATATCGGAGCAAAAGGGTGTTATAATAAGATTATCCTAAAACGAATGTGAGGTGGAGGAGCATGGACGGCAGTAGTGGTAGCCGAAGTACAGACAGTGGGTCTCGATATCGTTCGCGTTTTGGCAGCCGCGCCCGAGGTATGCTCTGACCGCCTTTTTTCGCGCCTTTTATCGGGATCCGTTATCCGTTTCAAAAGCTGCACTACAGTGTGGCATTACGAGACGATAGCGGCTTTTTTATGCCTTTTTTCGTTTCGTGATGCAGATACTTAACAAAGCTAAGGAGGCACGGAACGTTGGATGGAAGAGTATTTATCGAAAACGAAGGTACTATGCACCCCGATTACAAGGCGGAGATCGTTCGTATATTCAGAAGTGGGCTTACGCCGAAGCCTATGCGTGAACGCATTCTCGACTATCACGAGAACGATATTGCCGCCGCGCTCCCACTGCTCGACAGTAAGGAACGCAGTCGCTTCTTCGGGATATTCGATACCGACACGTTAGCCGGTATACTTGAGTATTCCGAGGAGCGTAATGCTTACATAGGTGAGCTTGGCATACGAAGGAGAGTCGATATACTCTCGAGCTTTGATCCTGCTATGGCAGCCGATTACCTGCGCCAGGCGGAAAGGTCGGAATGCCGCACACTGCTCGAGCTGATGGACGATGAGGTCAGAGGCTCGATAAAGCTGCTCAATTCCTTTGACGAGGATGAGATCGGCAGCAAGATGACTACGAATTACGTAGCGATACATCTCGGGATGAGTATTCGTCAGGCTATGCGGACGTTAGTCGAGCAAGCCGCGGACAACGACAACATCTCGACACTATACGTCAGAGATGATGACGAAACGCTATACGGAGCTATAGACCTAAAGGAGCTGATCCTCGCACGTGACGGCACGAGTCTTCGCGATATCACGGTAACGTCATACCCATACGTTTACGCCAACGAGCAGATAGACGTGTGTCTCGAACGGATAAAGGGATACTCGGAGGATTCGATACCCGTTCTCGATCAGAACAACTGTCTGAGGGGTGTACTGACCTCACAAAATCTGTCCCGACTCATCGAGGACGAGCTGGGCGACGACTACGCGAAGCTCGCCGGTCTGTCGGCGGAGGAGGATCTGCACGAGCCTCTCTGGACGAGCATACGTAAACGTCTGCCGTGGCTGATAGTGCTTCTCGGACTCGGTCTTTTGGTCTCGGGGGTCGTTGGGGCATTTGAGCAGGTGGTCGCAAGGCTCACGCTGATCGTCAGCTTTCAATCGCTCATTTTGGACATGGCGGGAAATGTCGGAACGCAGTCCCTCGCCGTGACGATACGTGTACTTATGGACGAACGTCTCAGCGAACGGCAGAAGCTGTATCTCGCCGCAAAGGAGGCACGTATCGGACTTGTGAACGGTCTCGTACTCGGTGTGCTGTCCTTTGCGTGTGTGGGTCTGTACCTTGTCGTATTCAAGGGGCAGGAGGCTTCCCTCGCCTTTTCGATCTCACTTTGCACGGGTCTTGCACTGATCATCGCTATCCTGCTCTCAAGCATAGTGGGAACGCTCATACCCATGGCGTTCAAAAAGCTGAACGTCGATCCGGCGGTAGCCTCGGGTCCGCTCATCACAACGATAAACGACCTCGTGGCGGTCGTTGCGTACTACGGTCTCGCGTGGCTGCTACTGATAAATGTAATTGGAATGTAATAAGATCACGGTATGCCGAAAAAGCATACCGTGACTTTTTTATCTCTATCTGACCTTCAGCATCTCGCTGTTACAAAGTACTCCCGTGCTGTAGAGAAATAGCAGGTCTGCATTCTCGTATTCGACAAACTTGGGTACGAGGTCGAATTCGATATAGCGCAGGTCAACGAGCGTTATCCGCTCGAAGCATTCGATGAGCAGGGGTGCAAGACTGCTTCCGTAGGAATCACGGAATATGACGAGCTCCCTATCCGTTGCTGCGTTCTCGTTGACGATCTCTATGACCGGCACTGCACCACCGAGAAAGATATCGTACATATCGACGCCCTCGGTCTTCGACAGAGTATAGACACTGTTCTCCGCGATATCCGCGCCGATGTAGGTAACGGTGGCGTTCTCTATCGACGGGGAGGTCATATAGTATATCTGCTCCGGCTCGGTCGGGAGCGCGGACTGACCGACGTACACTCCGCGAAAGCTCTCGAGCGTCTCGGAGGTCCCGGCGATATACTCCTCCGTCCGGAGGACTCCCATCGACTCCGCGATACGATCCGCGACACCTGCCTCCTCGAGACGCTCCTGCCTCCAATGTGAGTCTGTCCGATAGTAATCGTCAAGGTCGAGCAGGTCGTACAGATCTATCTCCGAAAGATCGGGACAAAGCTCCCCTACCCTGTCACGTACAGCCTCATAGTCGATAGTGGGATGCTTTTTATCGACCTTCGAGATATAGTAGTTCTTCGGTGGGATGACGGCAAGGTAGGCGGTATGTCCCTCCGTCAGCAGAGCGTCCTTTACCTTACCGAGCTTATTTGCCGCTTTTTCGACAAGTGCATCGTTTACGTCGGTATCGAGTGCTGCAAGATGGTCGTTCACCTCGTAAACGTCACTGCTGTCAAGGCGAAGTGACAGCTTCTCGAAGACTGCCTTCGTCCCGCGAAAGCCCTCGCGCAGCGGAAACTGGTCGGGAAGATACTTATCAAGGTTCTTCATAAACGCACCGTCCGTCAGGGTCTCCCACGTTAGGCTCGGGAGCTGTGTCAGGTAGCGACGCTCCGCATTCGATATCTGCGTATCCGGAAGCAGGACGTGTGCCGCACCGAACGAATAAAGTATCGCGCAAAAAAGAAATATAGTTATAGCTCCGATCTGTTTTTTCATGTCACACCCTCAAAATCTGAAATATAGGAACGGATTATACGAGCCGTCAACGAGGTACGCCGTTGAAACGAGCAGTATACCGCAAACGAACACTGCCGAGGCGACACCGGTCGTCACCTGCACGGCTCGTGAGTCGGAGGAGGAGAGGCGCAATGCGGTATTGCGTAGGAGCGGTGTTGAACCGATCGCGGCTGCCGCAAGGGTCACGGCGTAGCTTCGCAGGTAATATAGTGACATCGTATCGGTCGGGTCCGAGAGGTCGAACAGTGAGACGATACGTTCTACAGCATCCGAGACGGTCGGAGCATCGAATATCATGAAGCTGACCATT
>CAYSKU010000215.1:0-3864 GCA_964431775.1 uncultured Ruminococcus sp.
CTGTAACGACCCCGAGGGGTATCCGCTCTCACTTTTGAAAACGACCCCACCGACCGCCGCCGCACTTGCACTCCTGTTCCTGCTTGCACCGCAGGAGAGCTATGTCGATCACGCGACCGCGATATTCAACGAAGCGATGGAGGTCGCGGACAGCATTCGCCCGTCCGTCAACACCGGCAGCTCCGTCACCGACCTTCGTGAGGTCTACGACCTTGCGGATATGGGAGAGCGCGACCCTCAGTCGAGCCGTGTAATGAGGGTAAGAGCTCCGTATGACGGGGTCATATACCTTCGCGGACGTGACTATGACGTCTATAACGGGACGTCATGGGAGTCAACGCTCGGACGAGCAGAGATGCTTACCTCCGGAAGATCGTCTGTCGCCGAGCCGATCGACATAGTGACCTCCGTGGTCGAGAAATGTATGTATATCCCATACTACGCCTCGGACTCGGCAGGTCTCATAGACGGCTTCGTACCGAACGAGGAGGGTAAGGACAGCTATAGCTTTTTCATCTCTGAGGAGCCGCTCAGATTCTCCGGCTACGACCTTACAGGCTCGGAGGATATCTATACCGCACTTCCGCAGGAGACCTACGAGTGGGCAAGACCGCTCGTGAAAAAGCTCCTTGCGGATAAGGAGGAGGACGAGAGCGCAGCTTCGGTGATCGGCGAATACGTCCGTCAAAGTGCCGCATACGACCTGAAGACCGCCTCGATGAACGAGACCGAGGAGGGCAGTACCGACTTTGCAAGATGGTTTCTCGAGGATAGCGACACGGGCTATTGTGTCCACTTCGCAACGGCAAGCGCGGTGCTTCTCCGTGCGGCAGAGATACCGGCGCGCTACGTAGGAGGGTATACCGTACTCTGCGAGGCTTACAAAACGGTCTACGTGACCTCCGCAAATGCCCACGCATGGGTCGAATATTACGACAGCACTCACGGTGTGTGGAGGATACTCGACTCAACGCCGACCGCTCCCGAAGCCGCTGAGGAGGTACCGCCCGAGGAGGTCATAGAACGAGAGAGTGACGTCTCTGACGAAACGGACGTTCCCCGTCTGCCGGACGAGCCTGATAACACGAACGAAGCAAACGACACCGCGACCTCCGATGAGACCTCTACCGACTTTACCTCGACTGAGGAGGAGACCGACGGCACCGTCTCCGATATCGCCGCAGTCGTAAAAAAGCTTCTGTCAGTGCTTCTTATCGTCTCGGCTTTCCCGATAGCACTCATACTTTTACGGCTGTACCGCAGACGTATGTGGAATATCGAAGACCCGGACCGACAGGCGATCGAGCGTTGGAGACAGACAAAGGGTATGGCACGTCTTATGGGCTGTAGACTTCCCGGAGAGCTTGAGAGGGCGGCATTGAAGGCGAGCTTCAGTGACCGTCACGTGAGCGCGGAGGAGCTTGAACGCTTTACGGCGTTCAGGGCATACGTCAAAAGAACGCTGCCCTCCGTCAAGTGGTACAGACGACTTGCACTGCATCTGCTCTTTGACGTGTAGCTCATTTTCCCTGTGTGCGCTTCACAGCTTTACGGCTTCACACATAAAAATTCGTAAAAAACGCCGAATATACATCTGATTTCAAAGAATACCGACAATTTTGAATAAATAAAGATGTCCGATGCTGCGACGATATTATGAAAAAGCACACTTGACAAACCGCGCCCGTACTGCTAAAATAACAGCGTACATTATAAATGCGTCTGAGCGGAAACCAGTACCCGTTGTCCTGTATTTCAGAGAGCCGCTGCTTGGTGCGAAGCGGTAATACATATGCGGCGAATTCATTCCGTGAGCAGAAGACCGAAGACCCATACGGGTTGTGTAAGTTTACCGGGTGCGACCGTTATATCGCAAGGGTGTGATACGCACCTTATGAGGCTTTTTTCGTGAGAAAAAGGCGAAGCAGAGTGGTAACATGGTCTATGACTGTCCCTGTTCTTTCCCCGTTTGCAAAAGCGGAGAGAGAACGGGGCTTTTTGTTTGATCCGGCTCTACCCTGGGCGCATTGGTGTTTAATTTGTTTTTGAAAGAAGGAATTTTGCAATGAGTATGAGATTTGAAAGACAGCTTCCTCTCCCCGAGGAGGTCAAGGCACAGTATCCGCTTTCAGCTGACATCGAAAAGCTTGTAGCGTCCAGAGCCGCAGAGATACGCGATATATTCACAGGTGCTTCCGATAAGCTCCTTCTGATAATCGGACCCTGCTCCGCAGATAACGAGGACAGCGTCATTGATTACATAAGCCGTCTCCGCACCGTTCAGGAAAAGGTAGCCGATAAGATATACATAATTCCGAGAATATACACGAATAAGCCGAGAACGACGGGAGACGGCTACAAGGGAATGCTCCATCAGCCAAACCCCAACGAAAAGCCCGATATGTATAAGGGCATAGTTGCGATACGTGAGCTTCATATGCGCGCACTTCGCGAGACCGGCTTCTCCTGCGCCGATGAGATGCTCTATCCCGAGAACTATCAGTACCTCAGCGATATCCTCGGATACGTTGCGATAGGTGCGCGTTCGGTCGAGAATCAGCAGCACAGACTTACCTCGAGCGGACTCGATATCCCGGTCGGTATGAAAAACCCCACCTCCGGCGATATATCCGTCATGATGAACGCAATAACGGCGGCACAGCATAGGCATACGTTCATCTATCGCGGCTGGGAGGTGCATTCGGACGGAAACCCGATAGCTCACGCCATCCTGCGCGGCTACGTAAACAAGCACGGTCAGTCGATCCCGAACTACCATTACGAGGATCTCGTACACCTTGCCGAGACCTACAGTGAGAGCGGACTTGCAAATCCGGCACTGATCGTCGATACGAACCACTCCAATTCGGGAAAGCAGTATCTCCAGCAGGTGCGTATCGCAAAGGAGGTACTCCACAGCTGTCGTCATGACGCGGACGTAAAGCGTCTCGTAAAGGGCTTCATGATCGAGAGCTATATCGAGGACGGCTCACAGAAGATCGGCGAATGTGTCTACGGAAAGTCGATCACAGACCCCTGCCTCGGCTGGGAAAAGAGCGAACGCCTGATCTACGATATCGCAGACCTTCTGTAACTAAGGCTTGTTTGAAAAAAGTCAATATGCACAGATAGCGGAGCTTTTTGCGCTATACTTCAGAATTTTCCCTTGAAATACGAAGTATTCCTGCGGAAAAATTCTTCGTCTGTCACAAAGCTCTCTCGCTCCCGTACATATCTCCTTCTTTTTCAAACAACGCCTAAAAAACGAAGGACCGCACGTTGACTTTTTTGAAGGTCTCCGTGCGGTCCTTTTGACGTACAGCCGTGCCATGTATATTTTCGCGCCCTTTCTCAAATACTGTTACCGATAAAACAAAAAACGGAGGTCTGTATGGCGGATATAAAGAAGATAGGCGTGGTCGGGTGCGGCTATGTCGGCTCGACTGTCGCATATACGCTCATGGAGAGCGGTATGTTCAACGAAATGGTGCTGATCGACATAAACGAGGTAAAGGCGAGAGGGGAAGCCCTCGACCTCGGACATTGTCTGCCGTTTCTGTCACCCATGCGGATATATCAGACGACCTACAGCGGTCTCTCCGATGCTTCGATAGTCGTGCTTGCGGCAGGAGTGAACCAAAGGGAGGGCGAAACGCGACTTGACCTGCTGAACCGAAACGCGGAGATATTCGGCGATATCGTAAGACGTATCACGGAGGTGAACCGTGAATGTATACTCCTCGTAGTGACGAATCCCGTAGATATACTCACCTACGTCACCCTGACCCTCTCGAGGTTCGCGCCGAACCGCGTCATCGGAAGCGGAACGGTGCTTGATACCGCAAGACTTAAATACCTCGTCGG
>CAYSKU010000216.1:0-3836 GCA_964431775.1 uncultured Ruminococcus sp.
TGACGAGAGAGGAGGCGATAACGGACTTGGCAAGGATACGCGCATCCGCATCGCACCTTGCACCGTTCACCTTGCAGATGAGCAGCTTCGTTGCACCCTCACCGTCGGCGGCAATGGCGGTCGCGAGCTTCTTGCAGAGGAGTGCCAGCGCACCGGCGAATACCTCGTAGGACTCACCGGCAGCCAAGACTATCGGCTCGTTTCCGGCTCTGCCGGAGGCAAGCACGGTCACCATGTCGTTCGTGCTGGTGTCACCATCGACCGTTACCATGTTGAAGGTGTTCTCGATAGCCGCGTGGAGCGCGACGTTCAGTGCCTCGGAGGAGATCGCACAGTCTGTCGTGATGAAGCAGAGCATAGTACCCATGTTCGGATGTATCATACCCGAACCCTTGCAGATACCGCCGAGATGTACGAGCTGTCCGCCGCACTCGAACTCAAAGGCGAACTCCTTCTTCTTCGTGTCGGTGGTCATTATAGCAAGCGCAGCCTTGTCGGAACCCTCGGCGGTGTCGTCGAGCTTTTCGATGAGCAGGGGAATGCCCTTCTTTATGGGTTCGGTGTTCAGCGAAACGCCGATAACACCGGTTGAGGCAACGATAACGTCGTTCTGATCGATGCTGAGAGCCTCCGCTACGGCAGTACAGGTCTCCGTTGCGGTCTCGTAGCCGTCGGGGGTGCAGGCGTTGGCGTTTCCGGAGTTGCAGATGACCGCCTGAGCCCTTCCGTTTGCGAGATGAGCGCGGGTAACGCCGACAGGGGAAGCAAATACCTTGTTTTTGGTGTAGACTCCTGCGGCGTTGCAGACCTCGCTTGCAACGATCATGGCGAGGTCGAGCTTTGCCGCGTTCTTACGCATACCGGCGTGGATACCGTATGCCTTAAAGCCGGACGCCGCACAAACGCCGCCCTCGATTTCCGTATAAAGTGAAGCTTTATTATCCATGATAACCTCAAAAATGTTAAAAGATCAGAAGCCGGCAGGGAGCATATCGATCCCGGTAGCTTCCTCGAAGCCGAAGTGTATGTTCATGTTCTGAATAGCCTGACCTGCCGCACCCTTGACCATGTTGTCTATGCAGGAGCAGAGGATGAGCGTTCCCGTCCGCATATCACCGTGGACGGAGATGTCGCAGTAATTCGAGCGTGCAACGTTCCTTATCTGTGCGGTCGTACCCTTAGGCTCGATATGGACGAAGCGTTCGTTCTCGTAGAACCTCACATAGGTCTCTCGTATCTCGTCGATGGAGAGCTCCGTCGTCAGTCTTGCGTAGATGGTCTCCTCGATACCGCGGTTGACGGGGAGAAGATGCGGAACGAACAATACCTTCATCGAGTGACCCGTCGCATAGGAGAGCGACTGCTCGATCTCGGGCGTATGACGATGTTCACCGACCTTGTAAGCGGAGAGCGACTCGTTAGCCTCGGGGTAGTGCGTGTTCTGCGTGAGACTGCGACCGGCACCCGTGACGCCGGACTTTGCATCTATTATGATACCGTCGGGAGAGATGAGACCTGCCTTAAGCGCAGGGAACAGCGCGAGTGCGGCGGCTGTCGGATAACAGCCGGGGTTTGCAAGTATCCTTGCACCGGCGATCCTTTCGCGGAACAGCTCCGGCTGTGCGTAGACCGCACCCTCGTGCAATGCCGGCTTGTCGAACGGCTTTTTGTACCATTCGCGATATTCGTCCTCCGATTCGAGACGGAAATCCGCACCGAGGTCGATGAGGAGCGCACCGGACTCGAGACATTTCTCGGCAAGCGGCTCAGAGAGACCGTGCGGCAGAGAAGCGAAGACAACGTCCGCACCGACCATTGCGGTGTCGGCATCTGTCAGAGTCGGAAGCTCGGTCTTTTTGAAGCCCGGGTAGACCTCTGCGATCCCCTTTCCCTCAAAGGAAACGGAGGAGAGACCTGTCAGCAGAACGTTCGGATGACGTGCTAAGAGACGTACCAGCTCCGCACCGGCATAGCCGGTCGCGCCGATAACGGCAGCCTTGATCTTGTTCATATCGTTTGGTCGATCGGGGACTGCTCCCCGAACCCCTTTCCGTAGATGTGATATATATAATGACGTATTATTTTTCTATGTGCTTTTTTACCGTCTCGAGCTGGTGCAGGACGGAATCCTTTGACGGACCGCCGTATACACGTCTGCCGTTCACGCAGTTCTCGAGGTTGACCGCCTCGTATACCCCCTCGTCGAACAGGGGAGAGAACTCACGATATACGTCGAGCGGGAGCGATTCGAGATCGGTCTGATGCTCGATGCAGTACGCAACGAGACGACCGCTGACACGATATTCGTCACGGAAGGGAAGCCCCTTCTTCACGAGATAGTCCGCACAGTCGGTCGCATTTATGAAGCCGCCTGCCGCCGCACGGCGCAGACGGTCACGCTTTACGGTCATAGTCTCGAGCATTGAGGTGAACAGCTCGAGACAGAGCTTCGCGTTGTCGATCGCATCGAAGACAGCCTCCTTGTCCTCCTGCATATCCTTGTTGTACGCAAGCGGTATGCCCTTCATCATAGTAAGAACGGTGGTAAGGTCTCCGTAGACACGACCGGTCTTTCCGCGGACGAGCTCCGCAATGTCGGGGTTCTTCTTTTGCGGCATGATGGACGAGCCTGTAGAGAAGGCGTCGTCAAGCTCGATAAACGAAAATTCACTCGTACACCAAAGAATGATCTCCTCGGAGAAGCGTGACAGGTGCATCATTACGAGCGAGAGCGCGAAGACTAACTCTATAAGGAAATCGCGATCCGATACACCGTCCATCGAGTTCTCGGTGACTCCGTCGAAGTCGAGGAGAGAAGCGACCATGTGACGGTCGATGGGGTACGTGGTCGAAGCGAGTGCACCCGAGCCGAGAGGGGATATGTTCGTCCTCGAATATATCTCGGAGAGACGTTCATCGTCACGAAGGAGCATCTGTGCGTAGGCGAGGACGTAGTGTGCGAACGTCACGGGCTGCGCTCTTTGCAGATGCGTGTAGCCGGGCATGACGGAGTCGAGGTTGTCCTCGGCGAGCTTGCATATCGCACCGAGTAAGCCGCCGATGAGACGGCGCAGCTCGACTATCTCCTTTTTCAGATAGATACGTATGTCGAGCGCGACCTGATCGTTACGACTGCGAGCGGTGTGCAGTCTCTTGCCGGTGTCACCGATACGTGCGGTAAGCACCTCCTCGATGAACATATGGATATCCTCAGCCTCGGGATCTATCTTAAGCTCACCGGACTCTATGTCGCGCTTTATGTCCGCAAGTGCCGCAACGATCTTTTCGGACTCCGAGGGGGATATTATCCCACATCGACCGAGCATCGTAGCGTGAGCGATAGAACCCTCGATGTCCTCTCGAAACATACGACAGTCAAAGGATATCGAGGAATTGAAGTCGTTGACCCTGCTGTTCTCGACCTTCGAGAACCGTGCATCCCACATTTTTGCCATGATTTAACGATGTACCTCGGGAAAGAGCGTCCGTACAGCCGCCTGACTGCGAAAGCTCCTCCCGACCCCTTTCCAAAAACAATGATCGTAAAGTGCAATTTACCCCTTTACAAGCTTCGTGCCGGAGCCTTGCAAAAGGGGCATGGGAAGCCCCGATCGGGAGGCTTCCCGTGTGTTGTCTTGATATGATGTCCGTTTGGATATCTCGATCTGACCGATCGGACTCACCGGACAGCTTACTTGTCCCAGCCTGCCTCTGCCTGTGCGTGTACCTTGATCGGGAGACCGAAGAGATTGATGAAGCCGTTTGCATCCTTCTGGTCGTAATCCTCGTCAACACCGAACGAAGCGGTCTGCTCGTTGTAGAGGGTGTACGGAGAG
>CAYSKU010000217.1:0-3811 GCA_964431775.1 uncultured Ruminococcus sp.
CAGACCCCAATGGAGATTCACCGGCTCTCCGTTCTCGTTTACGGCGAAGGCATACTCCATCTCCGAGGTACGGATACGGACCAGCCTGTTTTTTTCGTTATAAAGTATCCTCGTATCCATTCAGACGTTCTCCTCTGTTATACCGTCAAGGCAGCTCTCGAGCATAGCACTCAGCTCGTCATACACGAGCTTTGCCTTGGCGTATCTCTTTTCCGAAAAGGATATGAACGGATCGTACCGCACGGAGGACTCCCACATCGTGAGAGTATCGGCGATATCATCGAGCATATCGGGTAAGGTAACTCCGAGGTCTTCGCATTTTTTCGAAAGCTTGGCGATATTATGCGTGAACTCCGGTGCTTCACCGTACAGCAGTATCAGTGCTTTAAGCTGCTTCTCTACCGCCTGCTGTATATGATAGCAGGCTGCCGTCAATGCGTATTCGTCCGGAAAGTCATCCTCGACCTTTTTACATAGAGTATAGTCTCTCTTTGCAAGGGTCACAAGATCCTTAACACTTGACATACAGCTCGACCCCCTTTTTGTCGATCTCGCTTTTCAAAAGCGGATTCGTTATCCTATTGTAGTGTACTATATCAAGCTCGGAGGGTACCTCAAGGTAAAAGCAACGTGCAAGCTTCATAAATTCACTCTCGCTGACACCCGGCGCATCGATAGCGATATCGATATCGCTCGTTACGCCGCAGTCAAGCGTGACCGCACTGCCGAACAGTATGAGTCTCTCTATCCTGCTATCAGACCTTGCAAGCTCGATCGCTGTATGTGCCGCTCTCTGCTTTGCCGGAAACACATATTGCAATGTCTGCTCCCCCTTTACTACCAGCGGAAACCTGTACACGAAACGTTCACCTCTCCCCAAACGCGACAGCTCGGACTATCACGTTTTTCTTCATTTTTATTATATCATGTCGCGGTAAAAAAAGCAACACGTGACTTTTTTCGAAAAGGTATCCGCGGCATTCCTCTTTCCTTATGTGAAGTTTTGCATTTCTCTTGCATTTTATGCGGAAATGATGTATAATAGTCTCATATCCATTTTTCCGAAAGGCAGAATAGATCCTTGAAATCCAAATTTATTAAAGTGACGGCGATCGCGATAGCCGCTATTGCCGCTTTCGGTGTGACGGTCGGGGCGACCTACGACAGCTCCGAGGATCCGCTGATCACCCTTTCGTATCTCACGAAGATATTCAAGACCGAGCTTCTCGAGGAGCTGAACAGTGCGATAGACGATGAGATCGCACGCAGGATGGAGGATCTCGACCTCTCCGACTATCAGCCCTCCTCCGCTCCCGCTACGACCGATACGGTCGCTTCGTCAGCCTACGAGGTGGTCGAGCTGTCTGTCGGTGACGCGCTCTACGCCGTCTCCGCCTGTGACATCATGCTCCGCTCCGGAAGTGCGTACTGTATCGCACCCGATGCCTCACAGGGTATCTCCGACTACACCGCAGGGGTCGAGATATACAACTATCAGTACCTTACAAAAAATCATATGTGTCTGATACCGCGTGGTGACGGCAGAGGGATCATTGCGGATTCCGATTCCGTATTCGTTATGGTAAAGGGGGAATATACAATTGTCAAGGGATAAGACAAAAAGGACTCGCACCCATGAGGAAAAGAAAAAGCTCATGGTACGTATCGTCGCGCTCATCATGGCTTTTCTGATGGTCGGCGGTATGGCGTACTACACGATATACGTTCTGACCTCCACTGTCGGAGCGGCTGAGCTCGTGACCGAAGACGTTCCCGACACATCCTCGCTAAAAAACAGCGAGGATGTTCTTATCAGTGTCGGTCTGATGTACGGCTCAAGTCTGACGAAGGCGTTCGCGCTGTGGTCGGACGAGGGCTATACCCTCGGGTCGCAGAGGCTCGTGGGCGAACGTGAGTTTGTCGGACTGTGGGATATAGACACACCGTACATATCCTGCACCGTTGACGACTGTCTGCGCCTTTCGTCCGGCTCGTTCGTGCTTGCCGAGGGTGAGGACGACACGGTACTCGGCGGCTATCACCTACAGGTCGAGACGGACGGCTACGACAAGGACGAGCTTGCGGAGCTGATCGACGACACGGAGCGTGAGCTTCGCGGTCTCGGTCTCTACTCCATCCCCTCGTACATCGACGGCGGCTACGCTCTGCGTATCGGTGCGTTTGCCTCCTCACGTGCTGCAAGAGAGTACCTTGACGAGGTAGAGGACATCTTTGACAGCTATGTATCGGTCGTTTCGCCGAGCTCTACGGCGGTCTCCGTGGCAGACCCGGACAACGAGCGGATACTGTTCGAGTTCGACTGCAACGCGGAGCTTGAGCTTGGTCTTGCCGCGCACGAGAATGCGAACGGAAACACGTACATCGCCACACCTGCCGGAAATCTCTACGACGGTGTGTTCTGCTTCAAACGCTACGACAACGGTGACGTTGAGGGGGTACAGCTCGTCAACATACTTCCGCTCGAGGCGTACATTGCCGGTGTACTTCCCTACGAGACCTCGAACACGTGGCCTCTCGAAACGCTGAAGGCGTTTGCGGTAACGATACGCTCGTACACGCTCTCGCACCTGAACAAGCATTTCGACCGCTACGGCTTCGACCTCTGCAACACGACCGACTGTCAGGTCTACAAGGGAGCGGGGCGTATAAATCGGCGCATACTCGATGCTGTTCTCGGGACTGCCGGACAGATACTCGTCTACGGTGACGAGATCGTCAATGCGTACTACTCCTCCAGTGCAGGAGGGGTGACGGTCAGTGCGGAGGATGCGTGGGGCGGTATCGAGAAGCTCCCCTACCTCAAGGCAGTCGAGACCCCGTGGGAGAGGTACATGATACACAACAACGGCTTTTGGATGTACGAGATCTCACCGAGTGC
Source organism: uncultured Ruminococcus sp. (assembly GCA_964431775.1). Taxonomy (GTDB): domain Bacteria; phylum Bacillota; class Clostridia; order Oscillospirales; family CAG-272; genus UMGS1696. The sequence goes on from CAYSKU010000217.1 coordinate 2,900, forward strand.
GCTATGTGAGCTGCTCAACCAGAAGGGCTACACGACACTGAGTGATGCGATCGAGGATATGGAGATACTCGAGCTTGCCGAGGGGTCTACCTACATAAAGAAGCTGCGTATCACGGACATTCACGGTGAGAGCGTGACCATCGAGTACACCGACAACGTTCGTATCGCGTTGACGCCCTACGTAAAAAGCTCGAACTTCGTAGTCGGACGCGGCAGTGTCGAATACTGTGAGAACGTCGTTATCGAGGAGAACTACACCTCGCTCACCGATGAGGAGGAGAACGAATACATCGGCTCTGCCTCCTCGGGAGTCGATTCGGGCTACACAGACGTTGACGGCTGCTATGTCATAACAGCCGACGAGATAGACCGTCACTACACCTCGATCTGGACGAACATCCTGACCGGTGACGAGACCGTGCTTTACGACAAGATCGACTTTTTCGTTATGTCGAGTCAGAACGCCTACGCCTTTCTCGGAGACGAATACAAGCAATATTCCGTTGAGGAGGAGACTGTGGGATCGAAGTACAACACGCAGGTCATTGCGGACAGATCGGACGATGAGGTCGTTTACAAGATAGCCTATGCTTCAAACGAGGACGATTTCATCTTCGTCGGCAAGGGCTGGGGACACGGTGTCGGTATAAGTCAGTACGGTGCGCGAGATCTTGCGGAGATGGGCTATTCCTACGAGGATATCCTATATTCGTATTTCACAGACGTTGCGATCATCAACTATTAAATAATATGTAAGAAAACGCCTTCGGGCGTTTTCTTGATCTAATGCCCCTCTGCGGTGCGGCACAGAAGTAATGTTTCATATTCCGTTCTCATTTCCATGTGGAATTTTTTGTGAATTTGTCACTAATATGATCAATTCGAAACAAAACTATTGATTTTGTGTTTTTA
>CAYSKU010000218.1:0-3777 GCA_964431775.1 uncultured Ruminococcus sp.
CGCATGAATCGGCACACTTGCAGTTGAAATTGAAAGATATCCCACGACAATTTTATTGGTGCAGGATCGTCTGATGACGGCTCGTTTTGTCGTATTCGCTCGATATCGGCTACACATGAATGAGCCTCCCTCCGGGAGGGAGTGGAACCGCGCAAGCGGTGGGCAGAGAACTCGTTATAATAAATTTGCAAGTATAATATTGTCGTGGGATATCTTTCAACCCAAACTGCAAGTGCGCCGATGACTGCCTGCGGCGCCACGCCGCCTCAGCCGACCCGATTCATGCCTAAATAATATTGTCGTGGGATATCTTCCAACCTAAACTGCAAGTGCGCCGATGACTGCCTGCGGCGTCACGCCGCCTATTCTAAGCATAATACGTCTATGGAGAGGAGAGTGCGGCGAGTGTCGAGACCGCGAAACTCGTTCAGATAGTCGAGCTCGATAAAGCCGCCGTCCTCGTAGGTCAACGCGGACGTACAGCTTTTGGTGCAGATCGCACATTCGAACGGCGGTATGAACGGTGCGGTCTGATACACCGAAATGTGACGTACACCGCGCTCACATACGAGGTTCGTCTGCGCCACACCGGTGCGCGATACGCTGACACGGTCGTTCTGCGCCGGAGCGTAGGTTATGATCGTCGTCGTGTCGGGCATCTCCGACTCGTCCTCACGATACTCGATCTCGATCACGTCGTTTCCGCACATATCGGTCGTGCGGCGCATCTGCGCGATGGTGCGGAAGACGACCGTGTCGTCGTCACGCTCGACGTCCTCCGCGATACGCTTGATGACCTCCTCCATATGCTGCATAAGCTCCTCGGGAAGCTCCTCGAGCGACTCCGCGGCATCGCTATCGTAGTAGTCATCGTCATCGAGGTCGGACGGATCAACGTCGTCTGCGGCGAACGGTACGAAGTCGTCTTCGTCATCGTAGGCATCGCTTCCGCTGCCGAAGAACGGTCCGAACAGGGAATAGGAGTGGTTGAGCGCACGGGAGAGAAGTATACGTGTGGTGATCGTCAGACGGACGGTCTTTGAGTCCGCGTTATCTGCGGCTCTCTCGGTAAAGAGGTGGTCTTCACTCGGAAGATGTTCTGCGTTATACATGAAAAGCTCCTTGAAGAAAATATCCCCGGAGGGGACGGAAGTTTTGATACAGTCTGTTGCACACGTTTTAGCGGTCGCCACTTGTGGCGATGCACGGACGGAAAGAATACCGAGGGTGGAGTGTTAGGAGTGGAGAGTGGAGTTTTTACAACATTTTGTTGTATTTCTTTATTTGTCGGCTACACGTGTATGAGGCTCCCTCCGGGAGGGAGCTGTCGGCGGTCGCCGCTTACGGCAACGACGACTGAAGGAGAATGCGGCGGTCTGAGACCGCAAACAGACCTCGGGTCGCCTGAGGCGACGGGCAAGATCGGGTCGCCTGAGGCGACGGGCAAGAATCGGCATTCGTGAAGCTGAAATTGCAAAATATCCCACGACAATGTTATATGTGCAAATTTATTATAACGAGTTCTCCTTCCACCGCTTACGCGGTCCCCCTCCCTCCCGGAGGGAGGCTTATTCATGTGTATCCGATACCAAATGAATACGACAAACCAAGCCGTCTGTAGACCAAGTTTGCACCGACTCCACCATCGTGGGATATCTTTCAACCCAAACTTCACGAACGCCGATTCATGCCTGTCGGCTCAGCCGACCTCAGCCGACCTCGCCGACGCGATGTTGTAGAGGATGACGGAGACGATGACGATCGTCGCGCCAACGAGCGCGATGGGGGTCAGATGCTCGTTCAGTACCACGGCGGCTATTATCGGATTGATTATCGGCTCGACCATGCTGATCAGCGAGGCGGTCAGCGGCGGCGTTCCCATCAGACCCTCCGCCATGCAGATATAGCCCAGTCCGTATTGTACTACGCCGATCATGAGTATGCCGCCGATAGCACTCGGAGTGAACTCCGTCTCCGTGAACAGCCACGGCGCACCTGCTACTACGCATATCAAGCATCCCACCAAAACAGACGACAGCGTGTCCGCTCCGTCAAATCGCTTCATCATGAAGACGACCGCGTATATCGCTCCGCCAAGCAGGGCTAACAGGTTTCCCGTCATCCCACCGACCGATAAGCTGTCAACAAAAAAGCATATCTCTCCTGCCGAAATGACGAGTGTCGCTATAAGGTCGAGCTTGCGCGGCTTCTCACGGAAGAACAGCCAAATGTAAAATATGATGAATACGGGCGCGGTGTACTGTATGAGTATCGCGTTCGCCGCAGTCGTCAGCTTGTTCGAAACGACGTACAGTATGCTCGAAAAGCCGATCGCACAGCCGCCGATCACGACAGCACGGTTCAAGACGAATTTGTGATGCCTCAGCTTCATGTAGATGATGAGCATCACCGCCGCGATAAGTCCGCGCCCCGCGCTGATCGACATGGACGACCACGGAACGAGCTTCACGAGCGTTCCGCCGAGTGAAAAAAATATCGCGCAGAGCAAATTAAGGAGCGGATAGCTCCAGCTCGGTCTCTGCTTTGTCGCAGTGTTGTTGTTATTCATAATTTTATCCAAAATAATAGTGTGTCGGCTCAGCCGACGATCCTGCACAGACTACATTGTCGTGGTATCTCTTTCAACTTAAACTGAAAGAACGCCGATTCATGCCTGTCGGCGCAGCCGACCCGATCCATGCGCGCAGCCTCAGGCTGCCTCAGCCGACCCGATTCATGCGATGGGGCGAAGCGTGGGGGAGGGCTCGACGTGAAGTCCGTACTTTTCCACAAGCTCCATAGCACGGCGGAACGACGGCTTGTCGCAGGTAACGTCCGCAGAATGCGCGTCACAGCCTACGCAGACTACAGCACCCATCTCTCCGCAGAGCTTGAAGAACGCCTCGTGCGGATATGCACGACCGTCACGTATGCCGAGCAGGTTTATCTCAAGAGGTACCTTGCAGTCTATGGCACAGCCGATAAGACGACTGTAGTGCTTGCTGTATATTTTTTCGTCACCTGTATAGTTCATGAGATCGGGGTGCGCGAAATACGTAAAGACTCCGGTACGCATAGCCTCGCAGGTCTGATCGACATAGGTCTTCAGGTAGTCCTCGTCGTCGGAGGTCGCGCCGGAATAACGTCTCGTCATCTCGTTGTCGATGAAGTGCTGTCCGAGTATCAGGTAATTGACCTCGTAGCGCGTTATGAGGCGGAGAAAATCCTCGAAGAACTCGGGGTAATACTCCGCTTCGTAGCCGATCTTTATGTCGAGCCGTCCGCGGTACTCCTCACGGAGTGCCTGTAGAGTGGTGACGTAATCCTCCTGCTGCTCGGGGAGCATACGGAAGTTCGAATAGTAGCCGTCCTTGAAGACGTAGGGCGCATGGTCGGAAAAGCCGAGGCACGTAAGCCCTCCCTCGATCGCATTTTCTATATACTCGCGCTCAGTTCCCGAGGCGTGACGACAGCGGAACGTGTGCGTGTGCAGATTTACCTTCATTTCCATGATCATCTTCTTCGCGGAGCAATACCCCGTGTTCCTTTCCGAATATTGACGATACGGCGCAGTGTATCGCGTACTGCGTGCCGTATATCGTATACCGTCACCTATTTTAGCACGATTTCATCAAACTTACAATAGCCTTTTTGGGCAAGAAATATCGCGAAAAACAAAAACGTCATGTGTATTATTTATTTTGGCGGCGTGACGCCGCAGGCAGTCATCGGGTCGGCTGAGCCGACAGGCATAGTCGGCGTTTGTGAAGCCGAGGT
>CAYSKU010000219.1:0-3760 GCA_964431775.1 uncultured Ruminococcus sp.
TATAACGATGTTCGAGGCGGCACTTCCGAACGCCGTCCGAGGCTTCGCACTGAATATCTTTAACAGCGCAGTCACCGCGAACGAGGATACCATGAACGTCTTCGAGGCGACAGACCGCTTCTCGTTAAAGAACCGCTACGAGAATATGAAGTCCATGAAATATTCGTGGATACGCGAAAATAAGATAGAGTATCCGTATTGGGAGAACGAAGCCAGAGTCGCAGACCACCGTTGTGCCGTGATAATGATATTCGAGGTCGCCCTTGCCGCAGTTACCGTTGCAGCGATGCTCCTTTCGTTCATCCTGCTCCGTGTATCGGGCTATACCGTGACCGACAGTATAAAGAACCTGTACCACAGATACGAAGACTCACACAAAAAACGCCAAAGACCGCAGAGACGTCGGAGGAGACGTAAAAAGCGTGTACCCCCGACCGATATGCAGTCATAAACAAAGAAAGAGAGGAGAATAATGAAAAAACTTAAACAGCTTACAGCGGCACTTCTTGCGGCAGTCATGTCCATGACCGCGCTGACCGCGTGTAACAAGGAAAAGGGACCTGTGCTCGAGAAGCGCACAAACGTCTACGCCGGAACGGAGACGGAGCTTCCGGAGGGGATAGAATATATCCAGAACACCTTCGGTCTGTCAGACGGTCTTGGGGTATTGTATTCAAAGACCTATACCATAACCTATAACGAGAACGGCGAGGAGGTCGAAAGAACTCTCGGCTATGACTGGAGGGAAGACCTTGCAGAGGGCTGGTATCAGAGCTACATGGACGAATCCTGGCTCGCGATGCTGTCCTCGGACGGAACGATCAACGAGATGAAGCTCGACCTCCTCAATGATGAGAGCTCTAACTCCTACGTCCGCACCGTCGTAAGCGATCCGAGCGGTAACATCTACGCGCTGATCTCCTCCTGGCTGTACAACGAGGACTATACCGAGTCAACGACGACCTATGAGCTTCGTTCTATAGACCCGACGACAGGCGACGCAAAAACTATCCCCTTAGACAAAGCGATCGTCGCCTCAGGCGTAGAGGACATAAACAGTGTCTATGTCAACAGCGTGGCGGTATCCGACAGCGGCGAGATCTACGTGAACCTCGAAAACTCGATCGTTGCCATAGACAGCAACGGAGAGTTCAAAAATAAGGTCGAGATCGAGGATCAGGGCTGGATAAGCGGCGTATATCCCGCAGACGGTAAGCTCTATATATTGTACTATCCGAGCGTTGGAGGTCAGACCCTCAAGATATACGATAACGGACAGATCACCGACTATACGACCGATAATTTCAAGGCTCTGACAAGCTCTATCGGAAGCATATATTGCATCCGTGACAATAAGCTGTATTACGGCACGAGTACGGGCGTCTCCTCATACGACATGACGACCGATACCGCCTCGGAGATAATGAACTACATAAACTCCGACTTCAGCTCCGATAATATGAGCGGCGTGACCGTCCTCTCGGACGAACGTATCGCTATAGTAATGAGTGACTATAGCGGCGACAAGAGCAAGCATACCGTAAGCATACTCGAGCGTGTCCCCGACGATCAGCTGAACGAGGAGATAATACTCGAGCTCGGCTGTCTCTATTCCGACTATTACCTGACCGGCTCGGTGATCCGCTTCAATAAGCAGAATACCGGTGTACGTGTCACGGTACGCGACTATTCGCAGTACAATAACGAGGAGAACGAATGGAAGGGAGCCGCAACTCAGCTCAATAACGATATCATAACCGGCAATATGCCCGATATCATCCTTTTAAGCTCCGACCTTCCGGTGGAGAGCTACTTCCAGAGTGAGCTGTTCGCCGACCTCAATAAGTATATCGACGATCCCGAGAACGGCATCGACCGTTCGCAGTACCTCGAGAACGTCATAAAGGCGAGCGAGAGCAACGGCAGACTCAATTCCATGATCCTTTCGTTCTCTCTGTATACCCTTGTCGCAAAGGAAAAGTTCGTCGGCACGGAATCGGGCTGGACGTTCGAGGATATGATGGAGACCATACGCAATATGCCGGAGGGAATGGAAGCGTTCCTCGAATACTCCCGCAGTGAGGTGCTTCAAAACTTCTTCACATATTCTATGGACAGCTTCGTGAACTGGGAGACCGGCGAAACGTACTTCAACACCCCATCGTTCATCGAGTTCATGGAGTTCCTTTCCACCTGCTCCGAAACGAGCTTCTGGGAGAGGATGTATCCCACAGACGGTCAGTACGAGTACAACGAGGAGCTGTCGAAGGAGTATGACGAAAAGTACTCTCTCCGCTTCTATAATGACTATTCGATGTTCTATCTTACGGAGATGTCGAGATTCAGAAGCATCATGAATATCCGCACTCAGTTTGCATCCTCCGACATAACGTTCATCGGCTTCCCGACGAATGACGATAACTCGAACGGCGCGACCATAGTTCCGCAGATAGAGCTTGCGATCGGCGCGCAGTCGCTTGCAAAGAACGAGGCGTGGAGCTTCATAAAGTTCGTTCTGAACGATAAGGACTATTCCGAGAGCATCTGGTGCTTCACTCCGAATCTAAACAGACTTGAGGAACAAAAGGCTGAGACGAAGGAGAGCTACAACTACTATGAGTATACCGAGGATGACCTTGCATGGTATAAGGAATACTATTCCGAGGAATACTATAACTACATGAAGGAACGCAATAAGCCCTTTGACGAAGCGACCCTCGAGCAGATGATGGAGCTTCTACGCGGCACGACCAGAGTACAGCGTGACGACTCGTCACTTCGCGATATCGTGAACGAGGAGCTGTCGGCGTTCTTCGCCGGAACACGCTCCGCAGAGGAGACCGCAAAGATAATCGACAGCCGCGCAAGGATATACGTATCCGAGCATTCGTAAGCTCCGAGCATTCGTAAGCCAAACGAAAAGGCATAAGCACGCCAAAAGCTCCGCCCGACCGAACGTCGAGCGGAGCTTTTCTTCATATCCTTATAATGATCGCAGCGGTCACCGGAACAGCAGACATCCCTCACTTCGGAAATGCTCTATCCGTTCGCGAAGCCGCTCCTCCGTGCTGCCCGTGTATTCCGCGAGACAGGTCAGACAGAAGAACTCTGTAGCACCGCGATTTATCATCTTTTTGTGTATGCCGATCTCGTCAAAGGTCAGCCGCCGTTTGCACTTCTTGCAGCACGGCTGTTCGAGGTTGTTGTTCATCGTGGTAAAATAAATATATCGGGGAGGAGCTTTCGTGAAAAAGCCTCTCCCCATAGGTCATATCGAATATTGCTTATTTCTGAACGAGCGTACCGCGGAAGATCTTGCAGTCGTGAGCCGCAACACCGACATCCATGTTCTCGGTAACGAGACCGGTCTCTTCACCGGTGAAGATGTCACGGAACTTGAAGCCGTAGCCGGAAGCAACGGTGAGACCGAGGTCGTAGAACTCGAGACCACAGCCGCCGTCACGGTCGGAGAAGTTGAAGAACGCGAGAACGTATTCGCCGTTAGCCATGTGCTTGAAGAATACGGGACGGTCGCCGCCGCCGATCATCATCGGAGGACGAGCCTCGATATCCTGGTTGATCGCGAGAAGCTCCTTGTTCTTGAGAAGCTCAAGGTTGAAGTCGTCGAGCTTGTTGAGGTCGCCGCCGATCATGAGCGGAGACTGGAACAGGCACCACAGAGCGAAGTGAGTACGATACTCGATGTCGGTGCAGCCGCCGTTGGCAACGTTGCCCTTGCCGTGCATACCGCAGATCAGCA
>CAYSKU010000220.1:0-3718 GCA_964431775.1 uncultured Ruminococcus sp.
TGCACAGATAGCGGAGCTTTTTGCGCTATACATCAGAATTTTCCCTTGAAATACGGGCGTATTCCTGCGGAAAAATTCTTCGTCTATCACAAAGATCTCTCGCTCCTGTACATATCTCCTTATTTTTCAAACAGCACCTACTTCTTTTCGTTCTCGTCGATGATCTTGCGGATCTCGTCAAGCTCGTCGGAGGTAAGGGTCTCATCGCTGACCAGCGCGGAGATCAGCCCCATCTTGTCGTTCATGTAGACCTTTTCAACGAAGTCACCGGATGCAAAGCGTCTGTAGTCGTCGCTCTTGATGATAGGGGTGTAGCAGTTCGAACGACCGAGCTTTTCGGTGGTGATGAAGCCCTTGGTCTGTAATCTGGTGATGAGGGTAAGGACGGTGGTGAGCTTAAGTCTGGTGAGCGCAGGGAATCTCTTCATGATGAGACCTGCGGATACGAACTTTTCGCCCTCCTCGTTGAGAGCCCAGATAGCCTGCATAACTTCAAGCTCACTTTCGGGAAGCTTGATCATCTTCTTGTCTGACATTGTTAGTGTCTCCTTTTTGAAAACTGAATTGATGTTAGATAAAACTGATAAGGAATAGTTTATGTATGTATTATAACCTTTTTTACTACACAAGTCAATGCTTTCTTGCGAGATAAATAAAATCTGTAAAAACGACAAAAATCGTCTGCCTTTTAACTGTATAAATTGAACAAAGTCGCCTGTCATCGGGTCGGCTGAGCCGACAGGCAGACATCGGGTCGGCTGAGCCGACAGGCGGTCACCGGCGTTCGTGAAGTCGAGGTTGGAAGATATCCCACGACCATGGAGCTTGTGCAGATCTGTCTGCTTACGGCGGTCTGAGACCGCAGGCATGAATCGGCGGTCGTGAAGTCGAGGTTGGAAGGATCCCACGACCATGGAGCTTGTGCAGACCGATCCTGCACCAAATAACATTGTCGTGGGATATCCTTCAAATCAGGCTGCACGACCGCCGATGCTTGCGCCCCGCCTCAGGCGGGTCGGGCGACTTCAAACTGGCTGTTGTAGAGATCGCGGTAGAAGCCGCCGGATGCCATCAGAGATCCATGTGTGCCGCTCTCGATAACGTCACCGTCCTTCATGACGAGTATCAGATCGGCGTTCTTGATCGTCGATAAACGGTGCGCGATAACGAAGCTCGTCCGATCTCGTGTCAGCTCATCCATGGCACGCTGTATGACCGCCTCTGTCCTCGTGTCAACGGAGGACGTAGCCTCGTCTAAAATGAGCATCGGCGCATCCTGTAGCATGGCACGTGCAATGGTCAGGAGCTGACGTTGACCTGCCGAGATCGTCGTGCTTTCGTTCAGCACCGTGTCGAAGCCCTGCGGCAGTGAGTGTATGAAGCGGTATATGCCGCATACCTTGCAGACTCGTTCGAGCTCCTCATCGTCAACGTCCGTCATGTTGTAGACGAGGTTCTCGCGTACAGTACCCTCGAACAGCCACGTGTCCTGTAGTACCATGCCGAACAGCTCGTGCAGACGTTCACGCTTCATGTCGTATATCGATACTCCGTCAATGGTGATCGAGCCGCTGTTTATCTCGAAGAACCGCATAAGAAGATTTACCATGGTCGTCTTTCCGGCTCCTGTAGGTCCGACTATCGCTACCTTTTGACCGGGACGAACGGAAGCCGAGAAATTCTTGATTATAGTCTTCTCCGGTGCATCGGGGTACGCAAAGCGTACAGACTTGAACTCCACCGCACCGCGTACCTCTGACGGGAACGCGACCTTGTCCGTCTCGTCGGACAGCTCCTCCTCGTCAAGGAACTCGAAGACACGCTCCGCAGATGCCGCCGCCGTTTGCAGATTCGTCATGCCCTGCGCGATCTGCGTGAGAGGTGAGGTGAACAGACGTACATACATGATGAACGATACGATAACGCCAAAGGCTATGCTGCCGCTGATAGCCATAGCCGAGCCGACCACACATACCGCAACGTAGCCGATATTGCCTATGACGTTCATCATCGGCTGCATCACGCCGGAGAGGAACTGCGACTTCCAGTTCGCATCGTAGACCGCATGGTTCAGCTCACGGAAGCGTTCGTGTATGCCTTCCTCCGCACGTGAGATACGTATCACGGAGTGACCCGAATACATCTCCTCGATAAAGCCGTTTATGTTGCCGAGGCTTTCCTGCCTCTTGACGAAATATCTCTGCGACCTGCCCATAATGAGTACGAGAAGGAACAGACCGAGTGCCGTCACCGCAACGACACACAGCGCGAGACGTGCCTCCGTCACGAACATCATTATAAGACAGCCGATAAATTGAGCTGCCGCCGTGACTATGCCCGGCAGACTGTTCGTGAAGCCCTGCTGAAGGGTCGATACGTCATTCGTTATACGGCTGAGTATGTCGCCCTGAGAGGTGCGGTTGAAGTAGCTGCTCGGAAGACGGTTCATCTTTCGCGAAAGCTCACCGCGCAGCTTTTTCGAGATGTTCAGAGTTACAGTCGCCATTATAAAATGAACGATATACTGAAATAGCGCGCTTGAAAGGTATATAACGGCAAGCGCGATACCGAGACGTGATATAGCCGACAGGTCTATCTCACCCGAAAGCCCTGCCTGCATGAGCGTCGTCATCTCACCGATCATGTCGGGACCTACTATCGTAAGGATAGCACCGAGCGCGGCAAGCACGAGAGCGCATATGACCGCCGGAACACTGTTTCCGGCTGAATTGAATACTCGTCCGGCTGACGAGAATATATTTTTGTTCTTCATTCGATCACCTCACTGTTACTGCACACGACCTTCTGGCAGGACGACAGCTCCTCCTCGGAGAGCTGTGAGCGTGCGATCTCACGATATACCTCACAGGAACGAAGAAGCTCCTCGTGCGTACCGTCACCGACTATACGTCCCTCGTCGAGAACGAGTATACGGTCCGCGTGACGTATAGTGCCGACTCGCTGTGCAACTATTATCTTTGTGGTGTCGCGGAGCTTTTCCGAAAGTCCGGCACGGAGACGTGCATCTGTACGATAGTCGAGCGCGGAGAACGAGTCGTCGAAGATCAGTATCTCCGCACCTCGTGCAAGCGCACGTGCTATCGAGAGACGCTGCTTCTGACCGCCAGAAACGTTTCGTCCGCCCTGCGCGATACGATGAGCCGTCCCCTCGGGAAGACGTGACACGAACTCCTCTGCCTGTGCAAGCTCGACCGCCCTTTCTACGGTCTCGTCCGTCACAGGCTCAACGCTCTCACCGAACGAAACGTTCTCGGCGATCGTGCCGGAGAAGAGAACTGCCCTCTGCGTGACATACGCGATACGGTCGTATAACGCCTTGAACGAAAGCTCACGCACGTTCACTCCGTCTACCAGCACCTCACCCGAGGTAGCATCGTAAAAGCGCGGTATAAGTCCGACAAGTGTCGTCTTGCCACTGCCGGTCGAGCCGATCACCGCAAGAGTCTCACCGCGCCGTACCTTGAAGTCGATACCGGAAAGCTCATCGTCTGCCGAATCGGGGTAACGGAACGTCACGTCCCTGAATTCGACAGTACCGCGTTCCGTCACGGTCTTACGTGTCCCCTCGACTACGGAGGGCTTCGTGTCGAGTACCTCGTTTATACGGTTAGCCGATACCTCGGCGGCAGGGAGCATCATAAATATCATGACGAGCATCATGAACGACATGACTACGTATGTCGCATACGTGCTGAAT
>CAYSKU010000221.1:0-3704 GCA_964431775.1 uncultured Ruminococcus sp.
TCTGCAACTTCGCCACAAGCGGCGAACGCAGACAGCTCCCTCCCGGAGGGAGCCTTTTTAACGTTCGGCTAACTCGTTACGTCAGCAGACAGATCTGCACACATAACATTGTCGTGGTATCTCTTTCGACCCAAACTGAAAGTGCGCCGATTCATGCGCGCAGCCTCAGGCTGCCGCCGATTCATGCCTGTCGGCTCAGGCGACCTTGCATATTGTGGTTTTTTGTGTTATAATGGATACAGTAAAACGTTATACGTGCTATTTATAGCGGAGGTACTTGGAATATGGCTGAAAATTACGGACTGTGGCTCGAAAAAATGCTCGCAGAGCTTGCACGTCACCCCGATACACGTCCGCGCCTCCTTTTGCAGGTCTGCTGTGCGCCCTGCTCCTCCTCCGTCCTCGAGTATATCGCTCGTTATTTCGATATCACCGCCTTCTTCTATGACCCCAATATCGCTCCTGCCGATGAATTCTACTTCCGTCTGTCCGAGCTTCGCAGGTTTCTGACGGATGCCGGATATCCCGACATAGCGGTCGAGTGTCCCCCCTACGACCCTCGCGAATTCACGGAGGCGGTGCGCGGTATGGAGTCCCTCCCCGAGGGAGGAGAACGCTGTAGGGTCTGCTACGCACTGCGCCTCGAAAAAACGGCACAGGCTGCTCGTGACGGCGGCTTCGACTTCTTTACGACTACCCTCTCCGTCAGTCCCTACAAGAACGCCGCGTGGCTCAACGAGCTTGGTATCGCACTCGAGGAACGGTACGGTGTCCCCTACCTCCGCTCCGATTTCAAGAAAAAGAACGGCTACAAACGCTCCGTCGAGCTGTCAAAGCAGTACGGTCTCTATCGTCAGGACTACTGCGGCTGTGTCTACAGTAAGCTCGAGGTCGAACGCAAACGCGCCGAGCGTGAGAAAGCCACAAACGACATTTGACGGATATTGTTATGATATGAAAAGCTACGCAAAGCCGATATTGACCGCCATTATCTCTGCCCTTCTTCTTTCGGGCTGTTCACTCGCTTCGCACACCCCTCCCGTGAACGAGAACGACCTTTTGCGTATATCCTCCTCGGAGGAAAGGGTCGCCGTCATTCGACCGAACGTTGACCCCGGTATATTCACCTCGGGGGACGAGCCGTCGGAGGTCGTCTTTTCGTGGGACGGTGATGCCGTGCTTCGTGTGACGGAGGACTGCTCCGTTCCGACCGTCGAGTCGGATATCGCCTCGGACGGTGTCGTTCCGCTCCTCTACACGAGCTGCGGTGACGGTACTACCTATTCCGTGACCGTGCGCCTCGCGCTGTTCGAGGGTGAGGAGATGGTATCCGAGGTCTATACGTTCGTTTATATGCACGCTCCGTTCGGTCGCTTCGATATGCCGGTCGTCACGCTGACCGCTTCAAAAAAAGACCTCTACGATTATAACACAGGTATCCTCGTCCCCGGTAAGCTCGCCTCGGGAGATAACCCCATCGGTTGGCAGGCGTGGTATCACGCGGCAAACTACTATATGCGCGGTATCGAGTGGGAGCGTCCCGTATCCGTGTCCGTCTTCGGCGCGGACGGAGAGCACAGGTTCACGCAGGACGGCGGTATACGTGCCTCGGGCGGCTACACTCGCTACAACACACAAAAGTCCCTTCGTATATATTCGCGGCGCGATTACACCCCCGACTCCGGCGTATTCACCTACGCCTTTTGGGGTGCGCTTCGCGGCTCACACACCGGTACGCCCGTCTCCTACAGTGATACCGTCCTTTTCCGCGGCGGCTCGAACAACGAAGGCTCGACTATATTCACTACACCTGCTCTGCTCCTCCTCCTCGAGGGTACTCACATAGATGCTCCCGCGATACAGACAGTCGTAGAGTATCTGAACGGCTCGTACAAGGGCGTCCTCACCCAGCTCGAGGACTTTGACGAGGACTATTTCGAGCATCACTACGATGTTCCGAAGGAGTACCTGACGACCGTCAAGGGTTCGGTCGGTGAGGTCTTCGAAAAGGGTGGCTGGCGCATAGACGACGGTCCTTCCGAGGAGCTTGACCGCTTTTTCGATATGCTGAAATTCATCGTAAAGTCAGATATGTCAGAGCCTGACAACTACGCTCGGGCGTGTGAGCTGCTCGACATACAGAATTTCATAGAATACATCGCCTACGAGGCGTTCATCTTCAACACCGACTGGCCGCAGAACAATATGCGTGTCTGGAGATACAACGGAAACGACACGGAGGACGGCTACGCGCCCGAGGTCGAGGGAGCGTTTGACGGTCGATGGAGATTTCTCTCGAAGGATCTCGACCTTTCCTTCGGCTTCCAGAATTCCGCGAAAAGTGCGGACCCCTACGAATACATGAGTGAGGGCTGTACCCTGCTCGTCAAAAATATGTACTCCTCACTCATGAAGAACGAGGAGTTTGCAGACCTTTACTATTCATATATGTGTACCCTTGCCGGAGAGGTGCTGTCCTACGAACGCTGTCGCGACGTTTTCGACCTCGTACAGGTCTACACGGGACGTGAGGTCGCATACTCGGCGGCAAAGCTCGGCGTTGCCGGAGGCTCACGCGGAAACTGGAATAGCTCCTTTGACGTTATGCGTAGCTTCGCACGCTCGAGAGGTCCTGCCGTCCTGCGCTACACGAGGTCGCACACAAAGCGAACGGTCGCGGACGTTACGGTCACGGTCGAGGGTGAGGGAAATGCTTCGCTCGGCTGGTACCCGATCGAGAGCGGCACGTCACGCGAGTATCTGCGCGACACTCGTGTACCTCTGACGTTCGACCGTGCGGTCGATGAGGTATCGGTCACGGTCGAGGGAGGACACATAGACGAGGACGGCTATCTTATCGTTGACGAGCCGTACTGCACCGTCCACGCGAGCTTTACGCCTACGTCAAATGTAGATGAAAATGGTACGGAGCAAGCGGACGTGGTACTGAACGAGGTAAAGTTCAGAGGTGACGGTATCGAGTGGATAGAGCTGTACAACACGACAGACGAGGACGTGCTTCTCGAGGGGTGGTCTCTCGGAAAGAGCGCGAAGGTAAATAAGGCTCGGGAATTTGACACGACAGTCATAGAGCCGCATGGGTACGCGCTCATCTGCACGACAGACTACGCAAATTCTAACGGTATCGAGGGGCTGTCCGTGCCGTTATCGCTCGGGAACGGAGACACGCTGTATCTGTTTGACGAAAATGGCGACATAGCAGACAGTGTACTTCTCGAAACGCCGTCCGCGCAGGTACACCTTGGGCGATATCCGGACGGCGGTGAGGTGGTACGGCTTGCGAAAGGTGAAGCTACTCCGGCGGGTGCGAACGTCATGGAGGAATACGGCGGCTCGTTATCCGCAGACCTTGATACGTTTGAGCCGTACCTGCTTGCTTGGGGACGAGCCTATGCTCTGTCCGACTATATGTACGACCGTGACGGTGTGGTCTACTGCGACCGGGACGCACTGCTCGAGCTGTGCGAGGGGTACGACAGGTCGGCGACGATCACGCTATGGCTCAAGAAGCACAAGGAGGATATGCCGATATCCGAGCTTCTTTCCGCGTCCTCCGACATGGACGGTGCTACTCTCCGCTACATTCCCCGTCTCCGCTCCTACATCATCGCCTGAGGTCGTCTGAGCCGACAGGCTGGCATCGGCGGACTTTCAGTTGAAGTTGGAAGTCGACCCACGACAAT
>CAYSKU010000222.1:0-3701 GCA_964431775.1 uncultured Ruminococcus sp.
TCGGAAAAACAAGAAGTCTGCACTTTTCCACATGGTCGTGGGATATCTTTCAACCCAAGCTGAAAGTGCGCCGATGACCGTCCGGCGGCTCAGCCGCCCCGATGACTGCCTGTCGGCTCAGGCGGCTGTAGCCAACCCTGCACCAATAACATTGTCGTGGGAGTTCTTTCAGTCTCGGCTTTACGAACGCCGATGACCGCCTGTCGGCTCAGCCGACCGGATTAATCTGATTTTAATCAAAAGTGCCTTTATATTTAAGGTTGAGTGGAGTATAATATGACTGTAAGATAAAGATACAACATACCAATACCAAACACCGACACCATACATGATGCCGAAACGGAGGATACATATGGAACACATCGAAATGGTCGAAAGACTTCACGAAAAAGCAAAGATATCGTACTCGGACGCCAAGGACGCCCTCGAAAGAAGCGGCTGGGATATGCTCGAAGCCCTCGTCCTCCTCGAGAAGGAGGGCAAGATCGCCCCCCTCACCGCAAGCGCAAGCTCCTCCGATACCGATACCTCCTACGAGGAGGTCAAGGCGACCGCCTCCAAAAAGGAGAACGCCTTCGTTGAAGCCCTCGGCACTGCCGGAGAAAAGGCAAAACGCCTCTTTCACGACAGCCTCTCCACCTACTTCGTCGTAAAACGTCAGGGCAACGAGCTCATCCGCGTTCAGGTGCTGATCGCGCTCCTCATCTGCCTCTGTATGTGGGAGTTCGTCCTCGCCGCCCTCGTTATCGGTCTCCTGTTCGACTGCCGCTACGCCCTCGCCGGTGAGCATAAGGAGAACGACAACGACAGCGTTAACGCAAGCACGAACGACGTGAACGAGTAATAAGCAGAAAGTAAAAACAACGGTAGGGAAGCGGGGAAGCTATGATGACAATGGAAGACAGGGAGCGGACGTACAGGCTGCTCATCGTTGAGGACGAGGAGAAGATAGCACGCTTTGTGGAGCTTGAGCTCGTACACGAGGGGTACGAGGTCGATAAGGTGACTGACGGACGTTCGGGGCTTGAGAGAGCGGAGAGCGGAGAGTACGACCTTGTGGTGCTTGACATAATGCTGCCGCAGATATCGGGCATCGAGGTGCTTCGCCGTCTGCGGCGGAGCGCGAACGCGGAGGCGGCGAACGTTCCGGTGATACTGCTGACGGCGCGTGATGCGATAACGGACAAGGTGACAGGTCTTGACATGGGCGCGAACGACTACATGACGAAGCCGTTTGCGATAGAGGAGCTGCTTGCACGTATACGTGCGGCACTTCGTCAGGTGCAGAGCCGCGACCGAGGTGACGGACATCGTGACGACATACTCCGCGCACAGGGCATCGAGCTGAACACGTCCGCGCACACGGTGACGTACCGCGGCGCACCGGTCGAGTTCACGAATCGGGAGTTCATCCTGCTACGGACACTTCTCGAGAATCGAAACACGGCTATGTCCCGAGAGAAGCTGCTCGCCGCCGCGTGGGGCTACGACTACTACGGTGAGACGAACATCGTTGACGTATACGTCCGCTACATTCGCCAAAAGACCGACGACAGCGTTATCAAGACCATCCGCGGCGTCGGCTACATGATCGAGGGCGGCTGAGCCGCCGGGCATGAATCGGCATTCGTGAAGCTTGGATTGCACGACATCCCACGACCATGTGGAAAAGTGCAGACTTTGCCTACAGACTTTTTGTAAAGTCGAGACTTTAAGTAATTTTATAAGGAAGGAAACGCACATCATTTTTGTCGTTTTTCTTGACTACCGTAGGGCGGTGGCTTGCTGCCGCCGGAACGAAAAATAAAGATAAACTATATTTGTCTATAGCAATAATATTTGTTTGGAAATATAGTTTTCGGCAGGAGCAAGCCCCTGCCCTACGGCTATAGGTTAAGAAATACGGCAAAATTACGTCACCTTTGGTATTCTCTCCGTCTATGCGTCGCCACAAGTGGAGACAGCTCCCTCCCGGAGGGAGCCTCATCTGCGTGTAACCGGATCGTCTTGTCAGCAGACAGATCTGCACAAGCTCCACCATCGTGTGATCGCTTTCAACCTCGGCTTAAATAATGCCGATGACTGCCTGTCGCCTCAGGCGACAGGCGGGGAGGTTTATATATGAGTAACAGTTTGCAAACAAATCCGAGAACGGGGTCTATCGCGAAGAGACTTAACGCCGCACTCGTAAGACGTAAGTTCTTCCGTACCCTCCTGCTCGACATCGCCATCATCCTACTTATTTTCGGCACGTGGTGCCTCACCGTTGAAGCACAGTACGGCGGTCACGTGACCAACGTCGGCGAACGCACCCTCGCCGGCTGGGAGACCGCCGACGATAACCTCGTCGCGCTCATGAACGACGTCACCTACGCCCCCTCCTCCGTCACCTACGGAGACGGCGTCATCTTTCGCGGAACGGTCTACGCCTTCACCGTGGACGGCGTTAGATATACCGATGATGCCTCGCTCATCCTCTCCGTCCTCTCCGAGACAGGTGTCATCCTGCTCATCCTACAGTTCATCATGTTCGTGGTCGGTCACTTCACAGGGCGCGGTCTCATCAAGCGTTACCTGCGCCCAATAGACGATATAGCTCTCTCCGCAGAACGTCTCTCCTCCATGCAGCAGAGCGTTTCCGACCCCACCACCGGCTCGGAGCTCGATTCCGACCGAAACGAGGAGGTCGCCTCCCTCGCTCACGCGATAAACGCGATAGACGACAGTGACAAGCGTGTCGCGGTGCATGATTCGGAGCTTGGCGGTCTCGAGGCGGCGGTCAACAATATGCTGAAACGGCTCGAGGAGTCGAAGCGGAAGCAGATACGCTTCGTTGACGACGCCTCACACGAGCTGAGAACTCCCATCGCGGTCATACAGGGGTACGTGAATATGCTCGACAGGTGGGGCAAGGACGACCCAAAGGTGATGGAGGAATCGATATCGGCGATAAAGCACGAGTCGGAGCATATGAAGACGCTGATCGACCAGCTTCTGTTTTTGGCACGCGGTGACATGGAGCGGCACGTCATCCACAAAATGCCACTCGACACGAACGAGCTGATGGAGGAGGTCGTTGAGGAGTGCCGCATGATCGACACGGCGCACGAATACAGCTTTGAGACGGACGGAAAGCCGCACACGGTGAACGCCGATCCGGCGATGCTGAAGCAGGTGCTACGCATACTGACGGACAACGCGGCGAAGTACACACCGAAGTCCGGACTTATAAAGCTGCGGACGTTCGAGACCGCCGGCACGAGCGGACGTGTGTGCATGGAGGTCAGCGACACAGGTATCGGGATACCGAACGACGAGCTGCCGCGCATATTCGACCGATTCTATCGAGGGCAGAATCTGCGCGGAGACAGCAACGGCGGAAGCGGACTTGGACTGTCGATCGCGAAGTGGATAGTTGACGAGCATTCGGGGACGATCACCGCCATCTCGAGCGAAGGCATCGGCACCAAAATGACCGTCTCCCTCTCAGCCGCGGCGTGACGCCGAACAGTCATCGGCGTTCGTGAAGCCGAGATCGGGAGATATCCCACGACAATGTTATTTGGTGCAAGTCTCGGCGTTAGTGAAGTTGAAATTGAAAAATATCACACGGCAATATTATTGGTTCAGATCTATTATGACGAGTTCTCCTTCCACCGCTAACGCGGTCCCCCTCCCTCCCGGAGGGAGGCGTCGGCTGA
>CAYSKU010000223.1:0-3691 GCA_964431775.1 uncultured Ruminococcus sp.
TCTATCACAAAGCTCTCTCGCTCCTGTACATATCTCCTTCTTTTTCAAACAACGCTTAGAATAGTCCGCCGATCAGGTGAGCTTCGTAGGTACGGTCGGAGACCTTCGCGGGATCGACAGACAAACGCTCGATAACGCCGCGTCCGCCCTCCTCGCCTACCGACAGCACAACGTTCTCCTTATGCTCGTGGTGGAAGCCGATATTGAAGTTCGTCAGCACAGAGTTGAACGCTCCGTCGGCACGAAACGCCGTGTGTACCTCTCCCCTTGCCGCGTACCACATCGTAAAGCAGCTGTCGTATATGCCGCGTACACCTCGCGCCGTGCGGAAGCCGATACCAAAATGGTCGCTATAGCAGAAGTTATACCAGTTGTTACCTGCCATGTCGTAGAAGCCGCAGGAGTTTTCGTAATCCGTGTAATCACAGGTGTAGAGAGGATGCAGGTTACGCATACTGTTTCCGGCAGACTTTAGGAGTATACCCGTGTGTACCCTTGCGATACGCATATTGGTGAGCGTGTTGTCGTAGCCCTCGAGGAGAACGCCGACCGAATCGACCGCGCCGTTTCCGATTATGTTCACGCCGAATATGTCGGCATCGGACGAGCCACTGTTCGCGCCGTGCTTTATGTGGATACCCACACGCACGTGCTTTATCGAAACGTCACGTATCATGGTCTCACGTCCGCCGTCTATCGAGATACCTCCGGCGACACCGCTTCCGTCGATGATACCGCCGGTCAGTGAGTAGTTACTGCCGATGGTGTATATGTCGTTCGCCGGATGCGATGCGCCAAGGCGCACCATAGCCTCCGTACTGTCCCAGCCCTCTGCCGCCTTCAGCACGGCATAATTTGACAGACGAAGTGCCACGCTGTATTTGGGGTGCGCGGGGGTAAGGATGGGCTTATCGAGAAGGTAGGTACCGTCGGGGAAATAGATGGTACGATTGGGGTTATCATCGATGAGCTGCTGGATGGCATCGGAGACGGGTGCAGAGCCGTCGCTTGGGACAGTGTCGGTGACGACCACACAGCCCTTAGTCATTGCTTCGAGATCGTTGTTCATAGAAGCCTCCTATAAGAATATTATTCGATCGATCTTACACTCTCATTCTAACACAACGCTCCCCAAATTGTCAAGGCGTCTGAGACGGTCTGAGACCGCAAGCAGTCATCGGCGCACTTTCAGTTTAAGCTTTACGATATCCCACGACAATATTATTTGTGCATACTTGGTCTGCTGAAATTTTGTCTTATGCAAACCGCACGTATTTTAATATGTTGGGAACGCCCGAGGGCGTTTTCTTACATATAAAATTACGTAAAGTTTAGACTTTACAAAAAGTCTGTGGACAGATCTGCAACAATAATATTGTCGTGGGATATCGAACGGTTTCAACTTCACAAACGCCGATGATTGCCTGTCGGCTCAGCCGACATCGTGCGTAATGACGAGCTTGAACCAGAAGTTGCTTCCCTTCCCCACTCGACTGTTTACTCCAAACTCAGCTCCGTGCAGGAGAAGTATGCTCTTCACTATCGACAGACCAAGTCCTGTTCCCATGTTCGCCCTCTTGTGGAAGTCGTTTACCTTGTAGTACCTCTCCCACACCAACGGAAGCTCCTCCTCCGGTATTCCCTTTCCTGTGTCTATCACCTCAAGAAGTACCTTCCCGACTCCTCCCTCGTTAAGCACCGTCTGCCTGATGACGACCGTCTTGTCTTCACCCGTGTAGTTCACCGCGTTATTGATGAGGTTGTATATCACCTGCAATATGCGTCCCTCGTCCGCTTCAACGAAGACGTCACGCTCCGCTTCAAAGCGTATCGTGTAGCCGTCCTTCTCGCGTAGCCTTGCGTAACGCTCGAGAGTCGTTCTTACGACTTCCGTAAAGTTAAATCTCGTTCGGTGCAGCTCCTGCTTTCCTCCCTGATATCGCGATACCTCGAGCATATCATTGACAAGTGTCGTCAGACGGTTCGTCTCGTCTATGACTATCTGCATATTCTCGGGGGTAGCCTCACCCGGGATGTCACGCATCGCCTCCGTATATCCGGCGATCATCGTAAGAGGTGTACGCAGGTCGTGCGACACGTTCGCGACAAGATCCTTCTGCATCTTGTCGAGCTTCGACAGCTCATACGCCGCACGATTCAGCGTGGACGACAGCATGACCGTCTCCGCACAGTTTCCTCCGTCAAAGTTGACGTTGTAGTTTCCGAGTGCCAGCTTCGATGCTTCGTTGCTCATCTCGCGTATCGGCTTCGACAGTCTGCTCGACAAAAATACCGCAAGCACCACCCCGATGACCGAAAGAATGACACTCATCCACAGAAGCTGTACGCGCAGTGTCTCCTTTGTGGAATTGAGCGGCATTATCTCCGTATTGAGGAGGACGAGCAGCTCGGAGGTCTCGGTCGGCAGGAGCTTTGCATATATGACGTTCTCGCCGCCGTCCTCGCGCCGCTCGTCATGCCCACCGAAGAACATCGAGGCAAGCGGAGTTTTCGAGAGGTATTCGCCACCGTTCTTCGATGCCTCACGGTAGAGGTCGTTCAAAAGATCGCTCGACATGACGTTATGGATATAGCAGAACGAATTCACGTCATTCTCACTCACGAGACGACCGCTCTTGTACGCTCCGCCGTTCGTTATCTCGTAGGTCGAGATACATATAGTGTATTTTTTAGCTACGCTGTCGGTTATCTCCTTGATGTCGATATCGTTTTCGTACTCTCTCTCGATCACGTCAACGCACCTACGCAGCTCATCGAGCTTCAGCTCACTGTATATATCGTCAAGGAGTACGCTCTGGAACAGCCACAGCACGCCAAGCACGAGGACGGTGAACACGGCAAAGGCGATGATCAGACGACCTCTCAGACCGAGCAGATGCTCCCCGACCTGTTTATTCCTCCGTGTCAAAGCGATAGCCAACTCCTCTCAGAGTAACGATGTGGTCGGAATATCTGCCGAGGCTCTTACGCAGGAGCTTTATATGCGTATCGAGCGTTCGGTCGTCACCGAAGTAATCGTAGCCCCAGACGTCGCAGATGAGCTTTTCACGGGTCAGCGCGATATTTTTATTTTTGAGCATATAGAAGAAAAGGTCGTATTCCTTTGGGGTCATATCGGTACGCTTACCGTCAACGTAGACGAGACGTGCGGTAAGGTCTGCGAGAAGACCGCCGTTATCAAGGGAGACGACCTCGTTTTGTTGAGGTGTGGGGGTATTCGAGCGACCTTTGGCACGCTTCATGATCGCCTCGACACGGAGCATCAGCTCCTTACGTGAGAAGGGCTTGACGACGTAGTCGTCCACGCCGACCTCGAAGCCGTTTATCTTATCGTACTCTTCACCGCGAGCGGAGAGCATGATGATAGGTATCTGAGAGAACTTACGTATCTCACGGCAGGCGGAGAAGCCGTCGAGCTCGGGCATCATGATATCGATTATCATGAGGTCGAAGTCTCCCTCACGGCAGAGGCGGACAGCCTCCATACCGTCGGCGGCTTCCGTCACGGTATGACCCTCGTAGACGGCGAACTTTGCGATGAGCTTTCGGATATTCTCCTCATCGTCAACGACCAGGATATTGTACATAGTGGATGTTTTCCTTTCTTCTTTTTTCTTTAGGTGCTGTTTGAAAAAGAAGGAGATATGTACAGGAGCGAGAGATCTTTGTG
>CAYSKU010000224.1:0-3689 GCA_964431775.1 uncultured Ruminococcus sp.
GACCGCATTCTCCTTCCACCGCTTACGCGGTCCCCCTCCCTCCCGGAGGGAGGCTCATTCACGTTTGACCAAAGCCCAACCTCAGCCGACCTGCACAAATAATATTGTCGTGGGTCATCTTTCAACCTAAGCTTCACGAACGCCGATGACCGTTTGCAGCCTCAGGCTGCGACTTTTTTTGTGAGGGCTATGGACAAAGGGGGAGTTATACGGTATAATACTGTGTAATATCACATGAACGTCAAGCGAAACGGAGGTATTCGCATGAAAAATATCCTTTTAGCCGGCGCGGCTCGCCGTGACATTACCCCACAGGTCGGTACGCTCCTCTACGGCTATAATCCACATCAGGTCAGCACGTCCGTGCATGACCCACTTAACGTTACGTCTGTAGCTTTGTCCGATGAGCAAAAAACGGTCGTTATGATGACCGTCACCGTCGGTGACTTCCAGACCGAGCTTTGCACGGAGCTTCGCCGCCGTATCGGAGAAGCCTGCGGCATCCCTGCGGAGAACGTCGTCATCTCGGCGACACATACGCACTCCGCACCGAACGTTGCCGGCTTCGAGGGCTGGGGCGAGATCGACAGACCGTATGTCGATGCTATCCTTGCCCCCGCTATGCTCGAGTCCGCGACAGAGGCACTTCGCTCAATGAAGCCTGCCGTGCTCGGTGTCGGTACGTGCGAGAGCCATGTCGGTATAAACCGCCGTCAGCACAACAGAGACGGCAGTATCTCACTCGGACAGAATCCGTGGGGCTGCTACGACCCGACTATGACCGTGCTGTCACTCAAGGGTACGGACGGTGTCGGTATCATCAATATGATACACTACGGTTGTCACGGAACAGCCGCAGGCTGCAATCACGAGATATCGCGTGACTGGTCGGGCATAATGTGCGACCGGCTCGAGAGCGTGACCGGTGTGCTGACCGCGTACTGGAACGGAGCGCAGGGCGACGTCGGACCGCGACTGACGAACGGTCAGACCACCGGCGACATACGCTACGTCGAGGAGCTGGGCGGCGTTGCGGCACAGGATGCACTCACGGCGTACCGTGCGATAGTCGGCTATAACGAGGCGGAGCTGAGACTTCACAAGGGCGTGGTGCGCCTGCCGTATCGTGAGCTTCCGACACTTGACGAGGTGCGTGCGAAGCTCTCCGGCTATACAGACCCCGATTCACTCTACAATATATCGAGACTTTGGTATTCGCATTGGCGTGACGTTGAAGCGTTGCTGACGGATGAGAACGCAGAGCATCCGACCCACTTCACGTTCGATCAGACGATAGTCGCACTCGGCGACACGGCGTTCGTTCCGTTCCCCTACGAGATGTTCTCGGCGATAACACGCCGCCTCTCGGCGTACAGTCCCTACAGACGTACCCTCAGCCTCTCGAACACGAACGGCTATAACGCATACCTCCCCTCCGAGGATCAGGTCTGTCTCGGCGGCTACGAGGTCGAGTGCTTCGCGGCAGGCGCGGTATTTACGCTGACCGACAATGCCGACCAATACATCATCTCGGAAGACCTTCGTATAATGGAGTCTTGACAAAAACAGTATCATCCCACTTAAAAAGGAGCAGCTACCATGTATCGTATCGGACAGGCTGAGATCGACGCCGTGGCGCGAGCATTGAACAGCCATGATTTCTTTAAGATAAACAGCTCGGGACGTGAGGTCCTGAATTTCGAGAACGAATGGAAGGAGACCGTCGGCTCGGACTACGCTCTGCTCATGTCCTCGGGCTTCGGCGCACTTTCAACGGCACTTATTGCTATGGGCGTAGGTCCCGGAGACGAGGTCATCGTTCCGGCGTATACCTATATCGCGACCGCACTTGCAGTTACGGCGACAGGAGCTATCCCCGTCATCGCGGACGTTGACGAGACCATGACCCTTGATGCTGCGGACTGTGAACGTAAGCTGTCGGCACATACGAAGGCTATCATCCCCGTGCATATACAGGGCTTCCCCTCGAATATGGATGCTATCTGCGCTCTTGCAAAGAAGCACGGCGTATATGTCCTCGAGGATGCCTGTCAGTCTGACGGAGGTATGTATAAGGGACACTACCTCGGTACGATAGGTGATGCCGGCGCGTACAGCTTCAATTATTATAAGATAATCACCGCCGGAGAGGGCGGCGCACTCGTAACGAACGACCGTACCATATACGAACGCTCACTGATATATCACGATGCTTCGGCAGTCGCATTCTTCGGCGACCAGCTGAACGGTATATCCGAGCCGCTCTTCGGCGGTACGGAGTTTCGTATCTCCGATGTCACAGGCGCGATACTTCGCGAGCAGCTGAAGCGTATGCCACAGCTCCTCTGTGACCTTCGCGGAAATCGAAGGAAGCTCATCTCCGCTATGGGTGACGGTCTGACCGTCGCACCGTCGAACGATGAGGACGGCGACTGCGGAACGACCCTGTCACTTCGCTTCGAAACGTCCGAGGAGACCGAACGCTTTGCGGCGTACTGCGGCGAACGCGGTGTCGGCGTGACCATACCGATAAATACAGGTAAGCACGTATATACCAACTGGACACAGATCATGGAGAAGCGCGGCGCACTGCATCCGGCGATGGATCCGTTCAAGATGGAGGCGAATAGGGGCTTGCAGTCCGACTATACCCCCGATATGTGCAAAAAGACCCTCGACCTCCTTTGCCGTACCGCATATATTGCAATAGACCCCGACTGGACAGACGAGGCTATAGCAGGACTCGGTGAGGTACTAAAGGGATTTTGACAGACTCGGTCGGCTGATGCTTTGCCCTGTGCGGACTGCACAGGATATGATTCTAATAAAGTAAGGAACGCCTCGGCGTTCCTTTTTTTGTCAGCGAACAGGTCTGCACCAATGATATTGTCGTGGTATCTCTCCTGCTCAGCTTCACGTAGTCGAGGCTAAGTAGTTACGTCAGCCGACAAAACCTCGTCAACTCCACTATTTCTACATTGTCGTGGGATATCTTTCAACCTCAACCGAAAGTGCGCCGATGACCGTACCAATAATATTGTCGTGGGATGTCTTGCAGCTCAAGCTTCACGAACGCCGATCCATGCCTGTCGGCTCAGGCGACTCTGTAGACAAGTCTGCACCAATGATATTGTCGTGGTATCTCTCTCAACTTAAACTTCACGAACGCCGATCCATGCCCGTCGCCTCAGGCGACCCGATGACTTGTAACTTTTTTGTGAATGATAAAAAAGTGGGGGAAATCGTGAAAAACGATTTGACAAATTCCTTTTTTTATAGTATAATATATCGGTATTTATGGAAGCTCTATTTTTGCGCTCATTTTTTGGATCAACAGAGCGGAAGCAGAGCTACGTCAGATTCGATTATTTTTGATCCGGAGATCGATGGAATGCCGAGATTTTTTGTTGCCGTCGAGGATATCGACTGTAAAACAGCAGACGGATGCGTGTCCGGTACGATAGTCGTTCGCGGAAACGACGCCGTCCATATGACAAAGGTGCTTCGTATGAAGAAGGGCGAGCGCGTCACCGTGTGCGACCTCTCGGGACACGATTACGAAACGGTGATCGCCGAGCTTGGTACACAGGTGTCACTCGATATCACCTCCGTCAGACCGTCCGAGACAGAGCCGCCCTACAGGGCGACCGTCTATCAGTCGCTCGTTCGCGGAGACCGCTTCGACGTGG
>CAYSKU010000225.1:0-3652 GCA_964431775.1 uncultured Ruminococcus sp.
TCGCGGCTTTGAGAAGCTCGTCGTCGGAGAGACCGCGCCCGAAGTCGATGTTCGTGCGGACACTGTCGGCGAAGAGAAAGTCGTTCTGGACCGCCGCGCCTAAGCGTTTCGATATGTCACTGCGCTCCATGGAGCGAACGTCAACGCCGTCTATCCGTACAGCACCCTCCGTAACGTCGTACTGGCGCATGAGGAGCGCGACGAGGGTCGTTTTTCCCGAGCCGGTCGCGCCGATGATACCGAGGGTCTGACCTGCTTCAAGGGTGAAGCTGACGTCGGAGAGGTCGTTCTTGATACCGTTATAGGAGAAGCTGACGTGATCGAATTCGAGCTTTGCACTGCCGTGACGACCGCCGTAGGAGGGGTCGGCTCTCATGTCGTCCGGCGCATCGAGAACCTCGCCGATACGGTCAGCCGAGGCGATACCCTTTGAAGCCATGATGAACATACGTGTAACGCTCATCATTGCGTTAAGGATTATGGTAAAGTAGGACATGAACGCGATTATCGCGCCGGCACCGGAGGCACCGGAATTCACGCGGAGCGCACCGACGAGGATCACGGCGACGAGTCCGGCGTTCATGAAAAGGTTCATGAGCGGACCTGTCAGAGCCATATTGAGTGCCGCTTTCTTTTCGGCGCGGTTCAGTGAGAGGTTGACCTCATCGAAGCGTGTCCTTTCGGCATCCTCCTTGCAGAGAGCCTTTATGATACGCACGCCCTGTGCGTTCTCACGGACGACACGTGTCATGGCATCGGTCTCGAGCTGCTGCTCGTTGTAGAGGGGGATACCGCGCTTTGAGATGAAGTAGACGAAGAAGCCGACGAAGGGAAGTATGGCAACGAGTACGAGGGTCAGCACAGGCTCAAGGCTTGCGGCGACTATGATACCGCCGATCAGAAGGAGGGGCGCACGTACTCCGAGACGCTGGAACATACCGATCATCTGATGGATATTGTAGGTATCCGAGGTCAGGCGGCTTTCGAGAGAGGGTACGGTGAACTCATCGAGCTGACGAGCGGAGAGGTACGAGATACGTCTGAAAAGGTCGTTACGTATCTTTTCGGTCGTATCTCTGGCGACACGGGCAGCCATGCGGTTAGCACCGATATTACCGAGTATGGCGATGATCGCACAGACGATCATGAGTCCGCCGCACAGGAAGATGGCACGTTTGTCTCCGGTCGGGACTATGTCATCGAGAATGATCGACAGGAGCATCGGCAGAAACAGATCCATGATCGTTCCGATGAACTTTATCGAGAAGCCGACCATCATCCTCCCGAGGAACGGACGAATATAGGTGAAGATATGCTTCACGGCTCTACCTCCGATATAAAAATATGTGACAGCTTTTTTGTAATTATAGCATATTTTTTCGTCCGTTGCAATAAAAATTTGGTCGCCTAAGTCGGCTGAGGTCGCCTGAGGCGACAAACATGAATCGGCACACTTTCAGCTTGGGGTGGAAGAGCTCCCACGACAATATTATTTGTGCAGACTTGGTCTACAGACTTTTGCAAAGTTGAAATTTTACGTATACGTAATAAATGTATATTGAAAACGCCGCGGCGTTTTCTTCCTCTTTTTCCTACCGTGCGGTCTGCACAAGACAAAATTTCAGCCGACCAAATAACGTTTTGTTTATTGTTTTTTGTGTATTGCTTTTTTGTCTATTGCTTTTTTGGAGACAATATGATAATATATAGCTAAAAAAGCGTGCTTTACTGTAATTATTTTCCTGATTACAGACTTGTCGCGCAGATCATGAATAAGGACGGACATTTATGAGTTCCATTTCGGATTTTTGGTATCAAATGACAGCGAATCCGCTGTTGTTTCTGGCAGTCGCCCTGACTCTCGGAGTCATCCTCGTCAACGGCTGGACAGATGCACCGAACGCCATAGCGACCTGTGTCGTCACAAGATGTATGCCTCCTCGTGCGGCTATACTCATGGCAGCGGTCTTCAACTTTCTCGGCGTTTTCGTCATGACCCTGCTCAACGCAACTGTCGCGGAGACGATCACGAAGATGGTCGATTTCGGTTCGGACCCCGATGAAGCGATAATCGCCCTGAGTGCGGCACTTTTTGCGATAGTCCTGTGGGCGACCCTTGCGTGGGTCTTCGGTATCCCGACGAGTGAGAGCCACGCCCTTATCGCAGGACTTACCGGAAGCGCGATAGCTCTCCACAACAGCCTTGACAGTGTCAACGGCTCGGAGTGGGTCAAGGTCGTTTACGGTATATTCATCTCCGTCATCCTCGGCTTTGGTCTCGGCTGGCTCGTCTGCAAGGGCGTGACCAGGCTGTTCTACAACGCCGACCGTCCGAAGACCGAGCCGTTCTTCCGTGCGGCACAGATCGCCGGCGCGGCATCCATGGCATTCATGCACGGCGCACAGGACGGTCAGAAGTTCATGGGAGTTATCCTGCTCTGCGTGTATATGTCGAGAGGTGAGGCACTTCCTGCCGATATCGAGATACCGATCTGGCTTATGGCGGTCTGCTCGATCGTTATGGCAGCCGGAACGGCTATGGGCGGCAAGAAGATAATAAAGTCAGTCGGAATGGACATGGTAAAGCTCGAAAAGTATCAGGGCTTCTCGGCGGACATAGCGGCGGCACTGTCGCTTCTGTTCTGCTCGGTGTTCAGTCTTCCCGTATCGACCACTCACGCGAAGACGACCTCCATCATGGGTGTCGGCGCGGTCAAGCGTGTGTCAGCCATAAACTTCGGAGTTGTGAAGGAGATGGTACTGACGTGGGTGCTGACGTTCCCGGGCTGCGGCTTCGTGGGCTTTCTTATGACTAAGCTGTTTATGTTTATATTTACTTGATCGAAAGGATAGGGAGTTAAAATGGCAAAGGGAGACAAGTTTTATTTTGAGAATTTCACTTCTTGCACGGAGCTGTCCAAGAAGGCGGCGGCATACCTTGTAAAGTGCCTTGAGAATTACGATCCGGCAGGCATCGAGCTTATGCTCGTTGAGATGCACAAGATCGAGCATAGCGCGGATCAGAAGAAGCACGAGATGAACGCGGCACTTGCGAAGGCGTTCGTCACGCCCGTAGACCGCGAGGATCTCGACCTTGTGAGCGGCAATCTCGATCAGGTAACGGACAAGCTTGAGGAGATAATGCAGAAGTTCTATATATACAACGTTCCGTCGGTACTGCCGTCGATCGTTGAGTTTGCGAAGAACCTCGTTCGTTCGTGTGATCTGCTCTGCTCACTCATGGCGGAATTCGAGAACTTCAAGCATTCGAAGAA
The DNA here is from genome assembly GCA_964431775.1 of uncultured Ruminococcus sp. Taxonomy (GTDB): domain Bacteria; phylum Bacillota; class Clostridia; order Oscillospirales; family CAG-272; genus UMGS1696. Next base: position 3,276 of record CAYSKU010000225.1, read on the forward strand.
GATACGTGATATCATAATCGCGCTGAACGACGTTGAGGAGGAATGCGACAGGCTGTATCTCAAGTCGATGCGCGAGATCACGATGAGCTCCTCCGACGTTCTGACTATCATCTCGTGGCGCGAGATATTCGAGTGCTTCGAGGCTTGCGCCGACGCCTGCGAGCACGTTGGCGAATGTGTCGGCTCCGTCATCATGAAAAACACCTAAGGGCGGCTGAGCCGCCAAGCGGTCATCGGCGTTTGTGAAGCTGAGATCGAACGACGACCCACGACAATGTTATTGGTGCAGATTTGTCTGCTGACGTTAGCTTTAGTTTAACGTGGATGAGGCTCCCTCCGGGAGGGAGCTGTCGCAGTCGCCATTTGTGGCGACGACG
>CAYSKU010000226.1:0-3607 GCA_964431775.1 uncultured Ruminococcus sp.
GAGGCAAGGTCGATCTTTGCCCGAAGCGTATACCGTCCCTCGGGGAATTCGCCGGCTCTCATTCTACGGAAAAGATCAAGACTCTCCTCTGCCGGACGATCACGGAACGGAGAGACTGCCGGATGTGTCAGGTCTCCGCGATATTCCTTGAACTGCTCGGGTGTCAGCTCACAGACATATGCATCACCGTTCTTGATAAGCTCCTCTGCAAGCTCGTAGGTCTTTTCGAAATAGTCCGAGCCGTAGTAGAAACGATCTCCCCAGTCGAAGCCGAGCCAGTGGATATCCTCCTGTATCGCTTCGACAAACTCCACGTCCTCCTTTGCGGGGTTCGTGTCGTCCATACGAAGGTTACAGAGACCGTGATACTTTTCGGCAGTTCCGAAGTCTATGATCAATGCCTTGCAGTGACCGATATGGAGATATCCGTTCGGTTCGGGTGGAAATCTGGTGTGTATCTTAGTTACCTTGCCGCTTGCAAGGTCTTCATCTATGAAGTCATGTATAAAGTTGGAAGTATTTTCTGCCATATTGCTATCCTCATTTTTGATCTCAAGCGAAAGCTTTATAACGTTGCAAGCATACTATCGATCCTTGCAAACATTCTTTCTTTGCCGAGGATCTGCATCACTGCGTACATATCGGGAGAATTGAGCTTTCCGGTAACTGCCACACGAAGAAACATGGAGATATCTCCGACGTTCCCCTTATATGCATCGGGGGATGCCTTGTAAGCCTTCATGTCTGCGGTATAGCCGAGAGACTCTCCTACCTGCTGTATCTTTCCGAACCATGTGTTCATATCATCAGCCGGGTCGTAGGTCTCCTTGAAGGCGACAAGGGTCGAGCGGATATCGTCACGGTCGAACCGCTCATCGTATGCATCCGCGACTGTGAACAGCTCATCAAAGAAGAATCCGATAAAGGGCTTGATCTCGGTAAATGTCGCAAAATCCTTTCTCGGCTTTTTGCCGCCACGTCCGATAGAGAATATCTTCTTTGTGTACTCGGGATCACGAGTCATGAGTGCGTTCCATTCAGGGTCAAAATCTGCCGCCCAATCAGTCGCACGGTCGTATATCTGCTCTGCCGTCATCTTGGAGAGGACGTTCTTCGAAACATCGTTCAGCTTCTGGAAATCGAACAGACAGCCGGAGACTGCCATCTTTTTTATGGAGAACGGGAAATCGAGGAAGCTCTTTGTCGGGTTCTGTGCGTGCCATTCTTCAAAGTTGGAATTGAGCAGAGTGAGCAGGTATTCCCAAACGCATTCGGTAGCGTAGCCCATACTGCGATAGTCGTCCATCTTCGCACCCATGTCACGCTTGGATAGCTTCTTCTTACCGCCGTTCTCATCGGTCTTCAGTATCTGGGCGGTATGGAGGTATTTCGGCATCTTGAAGCCGAGGTAACGGAACAGCTGGATATGCTTAGGAAGGCTCGGTAGCCAATCCTCTCCTCTGATGACGTGTGTGGTCTTCATGAGGTGGTCGTCAACGGCATGAGCAAAGTGATAGGTAGGTATACCGTCGGACTTCAGGAGTACGAAATCCTCATCGTTTTCCGGTACTTCAAGATTACCCTTTACCATATCGGTAAACTTTGTCTTCTTCTCGGGGTCTCCGTCTGCAAGGATACGGATAACGAACGGATCTCCCGCACGGAGATGCTCCTCGACCTCCTCGATAGTGAACTGACGCTGCTTCAGCATCGCAGCCCTCTTCTGCTCTGCCGCAACGTGCCAGTCGGTATTCTGTATCTCAGCCTTTTTGTCGGTCTGCTGTATCTCCTCAAGCTCTTCTTCGGTAGAGAAGCAGGGATAAGCCTTTCCCTCCTCAACGAGCTTCTTTGCGAACACGTGATAAAGCTCCGCTCTCTGACTCTGCTTATAGGGACCGTACGCCCCCTTTTCGACAAGCTCACCGTTTTCGTCCATGACGATGCCCTCATCATAGGCTACACCATATGCAGAGAGCGTATTGATAAGTGCTTCGACGGCACCCTTGATCTCGCGCTGACCGTCTGTGTCCTCGATGCGGAGGAAGAACACGCCGCCGCTCTGATGTGCAAGACGTTCGTCAACTACAGCCTGATACATTCCACCGAAGTGAACGAAGCCTGTGGGGCTGGGCGCAAAACGAGTGACCTTCGCGCCCTCGGGCAGGTCACGAGCAGGATATCTTGCTTCGACTTCATCTATAGTTAAGGTAAGGTTCGGAAACAGGAGATCCGCTAAATATTTATGATCCATTTGATGAAAGCTCCTTCATTGCATATAAACTACATCTAAACGATGTTGTCGCTATAATGATAATTATAACACATTTACGGAATCGAGTCAACCAAAATATTGTGTTGCTCTCCGATATATGCTTTATTGTATTTTTACAAAATCTCTTTCAAATTCAGTTCGCGTTCATTCTGCTTCGGTATCCGATAAAGACTTGTCGAGCTGTATTGATGACATTATCAAATCGATGTTATCGATAATAAACTTTTGTGCTTCAACGTTGTACAGGACCGACCAGTATTCTCCGCGCATACCGCTACGCAGCTCCAGTGATGCTCCGAGCCGCTTGCCCTCCTCGGTCGGGACTTTTTTTGGCTTGCTGCTGTCTGATGTCTGTTCAACGAGTACGTTGACACCGATCAACCATTTCGCAAGCTGGCTGTACGAGAGAGACTTCATGTTCTCCGTGTCGATCAGCATATTTATCCGTTTGGCTATCTCACTTACGGATATCGGCAGCTCCGAATAGCTGTAGCCGGCAAGCTGCTCGTGCGTTATGAAAAACGGACTTTTTTGACTGCGAGTCTTCTTTGGCGCAGTCCCACCGTTTTCTATGACCTGTCTCAAAATGTCCGACACGTAGAAAAAGCATCTGCTCAGTCTGATATTGTTTACGATATCTGACTCCGGTACAGGAGTGTCGTCCAACGGATTTATTCCGTTGGCAAGCTTATCTATGAATGATCTGGCATACGCGATCTTTTCAAGCTCCGTCATTATAGCACCTCGTATATTTCTGTATTTTTTAACATAATATCATATTTTTTCACACTTTTCAATACATGATTGACGAATATTGCAAAAATATCAAAAAATACATCAAAGTATGGCACGCAGCTTTTCGAGTGCGCCCTTTTCTATACGACTGACGTAGGAGCGTGAGATACCGAGCTTCTCTGCGACCTCACGTTGAGTCTTTGCAGGCTCGGCTGCAAGTCCGTAACGCAGTATAAGTATCTCGCGTTCGCGCCCGCTGAGATCCTTCATTATATATTCCGATGCACGGTCGAGCTTTATCTTCGTGTCGATATCCTCCGCTATAGTATCGTCGCATTTTATGATATCTATATAGGTCAGCGGATTTCCGTCACGGTCGGTATCTATGGTCTCGTTTATCGATACCTCCTGTGAAAACTTGCGCTGTGACCGAAAATACATGAGTATCTCATTCGCTATCCTCACCTAACGGACTTCCCGATTCCGCTGTTTCTTCGGGTAATGTGGGTGGGTTTGGGAATTCGTAATCTCCATCATTGTGAAACAGATACACATGGGCGTTTTCACCGTCCCACACGATTTTACGGATAAAGGTTCTGA
>CAYSKU010000227.1:0-3596 GCA_964431775.1 uncultured Ruminococcus sp.
CGAGACGTTCCCCTCGTGGTATTGCTCTCCCACACGACTTCACGAATGCCGATGTCTGTCTGCGGTCTCAGACCGCCCGTGTGGTCTGCACAGACATTATTTCAGCTGACCAATAGGTTTTATTAATATATGAATAATGATATTCTTTCCGAGCGGCGTATGCCGTTTTCACTTGAAGCTGAGCAATCTTTGCTCGGCTCGATACTTATAGATCCCGTCTGCCTTGACGATATAGCTCCCCTCCTCTCTGCCGAGGACTTCTATATGCCGGAGCATAGTGAGATATATTCCGCTATGCAGTCGATGTACCTCAAAAGCAAGAACATCGACGTCGTTACCCTCATCGAGGAGCTGGTTCAGAGCGGAACGTATGACGAGGCAGGTGGGCGCGAATACCTCAAGCTCATAGCGGAGGCTGTTCCTGCCGCCGTCAACGCAAAGGACTACGCAAAGATAGTCCGCGACAAGGCTGTCCTTCGTCAGCTGATCGCCGCCGGAGAGGATATCGCCGAAAGTGCCTACGCAGGTGACGACGATGCGGAAAGCCTCGTTGAATACGCGGAATCGAAGATATTCCGTATCGCGGAGGGACGCGAAAACAAAAACTTCATCCACATCCGCGATGCTCTTTTGCAGGTCTACGAGCGTCTGACCAAGCTGTCCGAAAATCCGGACGAGCTGCGCGGTACTCCGACAGGCTACGCCGACCTCGACAACGTTATAGTCGGTATGAGCAACAGTGACCTCGTTCTGATCGGCGCACGTCCCGGTATGGGTAAGACCAGCTTTGCAATGAACATCGCGGTCTCGGCGGCTCTCAAAACAGGCAAGGCGGTCTGCGTATTCTCACTTGAGATGTCGGCAGAGCAGCTTGCAAACCGTATGCTCTCGAGCGAAGCACAGGTCGATAGCTACAAGATGCGCTCCGGCAACCTCGAAAACGAGGACTGGAAGGCTATAGCCTACGCTTCAAGTAAGCTATCCGAGGCGGAGATATACATTGACGACACCCCGGGCGTGACGGTCTCCGCCATGAAATCGAAGCTCCGCCGTGTAAAGAACCTCGGTCTCGTCGTAATCGACTACCTACAGCTCATGCAGGGCGACAGACGTAGCGACAACCGCGTACAGGAGGTCGCCGATATCTCACGCGGACTGAAGCTCCTCGCAAAGGACTTAAACGTCCCCGTCATCACCTGCGCTCAGCTCTCGCGTGGACCCGAGAACCGTCCCGACAAACGTCCGATGCTCTCCGACCTGCGTGACTCCGGCGCGATAGAGCAGGATGCGGATATCGTTATGTTCCTCTACCGTGACGAGTACTACAAGGAGGAGACGGTCGAGCAGAGCGTTGCGGAGGTCATAGTCGCGAAGAACCGTCACGGCTCTCTCGAAAAGGTCAAGCTCGGCTGGATAGGTCGATATACCAAGTTCACCAACCTTGCAAAGGATGCCGTTGTCGATTGACACGGAGGCAAAGTCTATGAAGAATCAAAAGCTTGCAGCTCGTATCCCCTCCCCCTCCGAGCTTTCCTCCATGACCGACCGTGATATAGCATCCCTTGCGGCAGACCTGCGGCGTGAGATGATCGAGACGGTCGCCGAAAACGGCGGTCACCTCGCTTCAAACCTCGGTATGGTCGAGGCGACACTCGCTCTGCACCGCGTCTTTGAGCTTAGCGGCAGGGAGCGGAGCGACACACTCATCTTCGATGTCGGTCATCAATGCTACGCCCACAAGCTCCTCACAGGTCGTGCCGACCGCTTCCGCACCATACGCACGGGCGGCGGTCTGTCGGGCTTCACGAACCGTCTTGAAAGTCCGTGCGATACCGTAACCTGCGGTCACAGCGGCTCGTCAGTCTCGACCGCCATGGGGATAGCCGAGGCCGATCGACTGCGCTACGGTATCGGCAGTAACGCACCGTGGACAGTGGCGGTCGTCGGAGACGGCTCGTTCACGAACGGCATGATCTTCGAGGCACTCAACTCCCTTTCGGGACGTGACCTGAACCTCATCGTCCTGCTGAACGACAACGAGATGTCCATCTCCAAAAATGTCGGCGGTCTGTCACGCTATCTTTCGTACATCCGAACGAGTGAGGGCTACTTCACCTTCAAGTTCTTTCTGAAACGCTTCTTTTCCGCGCTTCCCTTTTTCGGCGGCTCGCTCGTTCGTGCCGCACGTGCGGTACGCGATCTGCTGAAGCGTATCACCAATTCCGAGACGTTTTTCGAAAACCTCGGTCTCGAATACATAGGTCCGGTCGATGGTAACGACTACCGTCGCATGGTCAACGTTCTCGAGGAGGCGAAGACGAAGAACGCGCCGGTCATCGTCCACATGAAGACGAAAAAGGGTCTCGGCTACGCTCCTGCGGAGGAGCATCCCGAACGCTTTCACGGTGCGTCTCCGTTCGAGCCCTCGACCGGACAGTGCAGGGTCTCTCAAAACGAGGGTACGACCTTCACCTCCGTTCTGTCAAGCACGGTCTGCGCTCTCGCGGAGCGTGACGAGCGTATCTGCGCCATAACCGCCGCAATGACGGAGGGGTGCGGACTTACCGAGTTCTCGCACCGCTTCGCCGACCGTTTTTTCGATGTCGGCATAGCGGAGGAGCACGCGACCGCGCTCTCCTCGGGGCTTGCGCTACGCGGCATGACCCCCATTCTCGTTCTGTATTCGACATTCGCACAGCGCGTATTCGATCAGCTTTGGCATGACGTGCGCCTACAGGACGTACACGTTGTCGTGGCACTGAGCCACTGCGGTCTCGTCCCGGGTGACGGAGTGACGCATCAGGGGCTATACGACGTCGCGCTGTTCCGTTCGATACCTGATATCACGGTATATTCTCCGGCGACTGCGGACGAGCTGCGTGGATCGCTCGTTCGAGCCGTCTCCGACAAGGGACTCTGCATAGTGCGCTATCCCAAGGGGACGGCACGTGAATGGGGTGTGGTCTTTGAGGAAGGTCGGTGTCGATATCCGTTCATGAAGCTTGCCTCGTTTCCCGCAACGTGTATGGGAGGTGAGACAGGTAAGAGGCGGCTGGTCGTGACCTACGGACGTATCGCGCATGACGTAGCGGAGGCACTGGACAGGCTATCGCGTGGGGGTGGAGGGGACAGTGACATGGTCGTACTCGAGCGGATACTTCCGTTACCGACCGAGGAGCTGCGTGAACTCATCCGTGACGGCGGCTACTGTGACGTAGCGGTAGTTGAGGAGGGAGTACGAGACGGCGGACTCGGCGAAGCCATCGCGGCAGCGATCCCCTGTGAGGTACGGATCATCGCCGCAGACGATCCGCTGATACCGCACGGCTCGTTAGCCTACATAAAGCGCGTAGCCGCCCTTGACGTTGACAGCCTTATCGATCGGGTCGGCAGGCAGCCTGAGGCTGCGCGCATGGATCGGGTCGGCAGCCTGAGGCTGCGCGCATGAATCGGCGTTCGTGAAGCTAAAATTGGAAGATATCCCACGACAATATTATTTGTGCAGATCTGTCTATAGAGTCGGCTGAGCCGACAGGCATGGATCGGCGTTCGTGAAGCTAAAATTGGAAGATATCCCACGACAATATTATTGGTGC
>CAYSKU010000228.1:0-3581 GCA_964431775.1 uncultured Ruminococcus sp.
AATGCCGATGATAACTCCAGACTATGGTAGAAAATGTATGCGTGAAGAAGGACTCAAGGCTCTCCCCCGATAAAACGGCTCTGCTTCTGTGCTTTTTTCTTCCGCTATTACTTAACCTTATCATGTACTGCTGTCTCAGAGTATGGCCCATCGGAAAAAATTCCGTCCTCGTCCTCGACCTGAACGCACAGTACATATACTATTTCGAGCAGCTGCGCGACATACTGACCTCCGGTGAGTCGATAATATACTCGTTCGAGCGTGCGCTCGGCGGCGAATTTCTCGGTATATTCGCCTACTACCTGTCAAGTCCGTTCTCGCTCCTTGTCGCGCTGTTCCCAAGACGCATGATAACGGAGGCTATGTACGTCATCCTCCTATTAAAGTGCGGCTTCTGCGGACTTTCCTTCGGATACTACCTGACCAAAAAGCAGCTCACAAAGCCGAAATTCCGTGTCATGCTCTCGATCATGTACGCCCTCTCCTCCTTTGCGGTCGTCATGCAGCACAACGTCATGTGGAGCGATAACCTGATAGCGTTTCCGCTCATCCTGCTCGGTCTTGACGAGCTGATCTGTCACGGTCGCTACAGGCTCTACGTCCTCTCCCTCTCCTACGCGATACTGTCGAACTTCTATATCGGCTACATGGCTTGCCTGTTCGTGCTGATATGGTTCTTCATCCGATACTTTATGTTCTCCCCCGAGGAGCGTGACGGTGCAGGTCTCGGTCGCGGCAGACACTTTCTTTTGTCGCTCTGTCGTGTGGCGTTCTGGTCACTCATCGTTCTGATGATCTCGGCGATCATACTTCTGCCGGTCTACTATTCCCTCTCGTTCGGCAAGCTCGAATTCTCCGATCCCGACTACACCGTCGAGCAGCTCTTCGACTTTGCCGACCTTCTCACAAAGGCGTTCTTCGGCACCTACGACACGGTACGTCCCGAGGGTATGCCGTTTTTGTTCGCCGGAACTCCGGCTCTCCTCCTTGCTCCGCTGTATTTTATCGGCGGCTCGTTCCCGCTTCGGCGCAGGGTCGGCTATGCCGCTATGCTTTCTATACTTGTGGCAAGCTTTAATTTCAGCATACTTGACATTATCTGGCACGGTATGCAGCGTCCGAACTGGCTGAACGCAAGATTTGCGTATATGTTCGTATTCCTGCTTCTTGTACTGTGTGCAAACGTCCTTGACAGGCTGCACGAATACGACCGCAAGGCGATAATGTCCTCCGCCGTTCTTTGGGGAATACTGCTCGTCCTCCTGCAAAAGGCGGACTACGACTTCATGAACGACTTTATAGTCGTCTGGGGCGGACTTTTCCTTATAGTGATGTACGGCTTTCTGCTGTCTGCCGCCGCCGAGAGGACGTCACGGAACGGTCTTTCGGGTGTCGTCTGCGGTGTATGTGCGGTCGAGATGCTTCTTAATTCCGTAGCGATGGCGTATCAGTTTGACGCGGACGTTTCGTACTCGAACCGCAATTCGTACCGTCAGATGATCGACACGTACACGGAGGCGGTAGACACGCTCCCCGAAAACGTTGATAACGAGCTGTATCGTGTGGAAAAGCTCGTTCACCGGCGAAAGAACGACAACTTTGCTCTCGACATGAACGGTCTGTCGAACTCAACGTCAACGCTGAACGCACGTGTGGTCGAGCTTATGCACACGCTCGGCTATGCGGCGCAGTCGCACTGGTCGATGTACATCGGCGCGACCGCACCGACAGATGCGCTGTTCGACATACGCTATATCATAGCCGACGAGACGGATGACAAGCCCGTCATGGACTATATTCACGATATGTACGACCTATACGCCTCGACAGACGGTCATCTTGACGTATACGAGAATCCCTACGCGCTCTCCGTTGCGTATGCCGCGAACGAGGCTGTGCTTTCGTTCGACACTGTCCCCGAGGCTGAGGAGGACGAACGCTTTCTCGATCCGTTCACGTACATGAACGAGCTGTTCTCCGCGCTCCTCGGCTATGACGTCAAGCTATGGAACGCCTGTCACGTTGAGGACACCGAGATATACGGACTCGACATGACGTTTGCGATAGATCATCGTGCCTACGAGGCGAACGGTGAGCGCACGCCGAAGCTCGAATATCTACTCGAGATCGAGTCCGACGATCTGCTGTACGCCTACTTCCCCTCCGACTGGCCACGCGAATGCGACCTCAAGGTAAACGGAGATAAGGTCGGGACGTTCTTTGATTCGCAGAGCTTCGCGATACGTGAGCTTGGCTCGTTCGAGGCAGGTGACGAGGTGAACGTTCAGCTCTATCTACAGGAGGACGAGCTGTACATCCGCTCGGGCTGTCAATTCTTCTGGTACTTTGACAGGGAGGCGTTCGAGGAAGCGATAGCCGTTTTGAAAAAGGGTATCATGGATGCTCGCTCCGAAACGGACGACCGTGTCTTTGGTACGATAAACGTTCCGGTGGGCTGTGACGTAGTCTTTACCACGATACCGTATGATGCAGGCTGGGACGTGACCGTTGACGGGAAGTCTGTCGAGACACTCTCCGTTCTCGGTGATACTCTCCTTGCGTTTCGCATAGCGGAGGGTGAGCATACGCTCGAGCTGAGGTACAGACCCGACTGCATAAGGTACGGTCTGATACTCACCTGCACGGGGTTTGTGATATTCGGTGCGGTCTCCGCGCTTGACATTATACGAAAGAAAAGGGCGGCTCAGCCGACCGCAGTTACGGACACAACAGAACAAACAGATCAAGAGGAATGATATACGATGATAGAGACGTTATACGGACATATCTTTGAGACAGATGCTGTCTCCTGCACGGTCATAATCGAATGTGCCGGAGTCGGCTACAAGGTAGCGGTCACGGCGAACACCCTTTCGAAGCTCCCGTCGCCGGAATACGGACCCGACGGAACGCAGGTAGCGGGAAGGCCTGTGCGGCTGTACACGCATATGTCGGTTCGAGAGGACGGTGTTGAGCTGTTCGGCTTTTTCGACCGTGAGGAGCTGACGATGTTCAAGCTGCTGCTTGGCGTTTCGGGGGTCGGTCCGAAGGCAGGGATGTCGATACTTTCGCTTCTTACTCCGCGCAAGCTCGCGTTAGTTATTGCCGCCGAGGACACGAAGTCCATCTCACGCGCACCCGGTGTCGGTGCGAAGACTGCGGCACGTATCGTGCTTGAGCTGAAGGAGAAGCTCGAAAAGAGCTTTCCGCAGTTCACGTCCGACCTCTCCGGAGACACACCCGAGGTCGAAAAGGCGGCGGCACGTAGCGGCGGTACGAAGGGTGGCAGTCTTGCGGATGCACGTGACGCGCTGGTAGTTCTCGGCTACTCGCGCTCCGAGATCGCCGCCGCGATGAAGGGACTTGACACCTCCGCCTCGACCGAGGAGCTCATCCGCTCCGCCCTTGCAATACTGATGAAAGGCTAATGGTCGGCTGAGGCAGCCTGAGGTCGGCTGAGCCGACAAGCATGAATCGGCATTCGTGAAGCTGAGGTTGAAAGATATCCCACGAGGCGGCTGAGCCGCCGGGCAGTCATCGGCGTTCGTGAAGCCAAAGCTGCCAGATATCCCACGAGGCGG
>CAYSKU010000229.1:0-3492 GCA_964431775.1 uncultured Ruminococcus sp.
GCCGCATACCTGTTATAATTTTGACCACCGGCTTATCCATGAAGTCCCGGATCAAGTGCATATATCGTTCACGCACGATCATCGCAATCACCATCCCAATATTTTTTCTTTTATTATAGCACAAGCGACGAAAAACATCAATAGTTTCTTCTACGAAAGCACGGAAATCAATTTTGTTGACAAAAACCGAAAGCCATGGTATAATATAGGTATGATAGATATACGTGAATATTTTGACGAACTTGAAACGACCGAGGATCACATGGGCTACTACTACAGCGTACAGGATGCCGCAATAATTGTGATCCTTGGAAGTATATGCGGACTAAAAAATGTCAGCCAGATCCATCAATGGGCAAAAAATGAACGGGTAATGAAGTTAGAGTATGTCGAGGACGATGACCTGCGACAAGATATGTCGTGCGCCGTGACGAAGGAAAAAAGCAGGGATCGTTGTGAGAAACGGACAGCGTATGTTACGAATGATATTGCATGGTTTCAGGAAACGGGAGATTGGGAGAAGCTGAGCTGCATCGGCGTGATCCACACCGAATTCGAGAAAAACGGAGAAGAGAGCAGCACATGGCACTATTATATTTCAAGCCGCAAACTAACTGCCGAGGAATTGCTCCATCATGCGCGGATGGAGTGGACGGTCGAGACGATGCATTGGATGCTTGACGTGCATTTGGGCGAAGATCTTTGCCGTATTGAGGATATTACGATCCGGAAGAATCTCAACATGCTTCGCAAGACTGCCCTGAACCTCATCAGATCCTCCGACAGGGATAACATCATGGACAGAAGCCCTTCCGCTTTCAGGGACAATTCTGTGTTGCGCAGATGATTATTTGACACGACCGTGTAATCTCCGGTCTTTTCGATACGAAATACAGCCATCTTCCGCACCTCCCTTTTGCGTTATCGTTTTAAATTTTGTCTTCTCCGTTTACGATCTCCTCGGCGTAGCGGACGGTCTCCATTGCATCCTTTGCGTATCGATCTGCGCCGATCTGTCCGGCGTACTCCTTCGTCAATACCGCGCCGCCTACGACTGTCCTGCACCACGGTGCTTTATCCTTAAGCTGTCGTATAGTCTCCTCCATCGCCGGTACGGTGGTGGTCATGAGTGCGCTCAGTCCCACAAGAGGTGCGTGAAGCTCTACGACCTTATCGACTACGGTCTCCGGCGGCACGTCCTTCCCGAGATCGACTACGTTGAAGCCGTAATTCTCGAGCAGGAGCTTGACTATATTTTTACCTATGTCGTGTATATCGCCGCTCACGGTCGCTATGACGACCGTTCCCTTATCGGCACTCTTTCCTTCACCGGCAACGTGAGTCTTTATCACCTCAAAGGCACTTTTGGCGGCTTCCGCGCTCATGAGCAGCTGCGGAAGGTAGACGTTCTTCGCTTCAAAGCCCTCTCCGACCATGTTCAGTGCCGGAATTATCTCGTTATTCACTATGTCGAGCGGAGCCGTAACCTCTATGAGTGCGGCAGTCAGCTCTGCGGCTCTTTCCTTAAAGCCCTTTACGACCGCTCGCTGGAGCTCGGACGAAAATTCCTCCGAGGTCTTTTTTGTATCAGGCACTGCCACTCCTGCGTTCGAGGAAGGAGCGACTGCGGTAAACGCAGCTGCCGCGCCGATATATTCGGCACAGTTATCGTCAAGTCCGCGTAATGCTCGATAGGTATAGTAGGTCTTCATCATATCGGTCGAATACGGATTCATTATCGCCGCCGACAGACCGTTCTCGAGTGCGAGTGCAAAGAACGTGCCGTTTATCGCATCACGGTTCGGAAGTCCGAAGGAGATATTCGAAACGCCGAGTGACGTATGACAGCCAAGCTCGTTTCCGATAGCTCTGAGTGCGCCGAGTGTCGCCGATGCCGCCTTATTATTCGCGCTGATCGTCATAGCAAGGGTATCGAACACGATATCCTTTTTATCTATACCGTAGTCTGCGGCGGTATCGAGTATACGCCGTGCGATCTCGACCCTTCCCTCTGCGGTCTCGGGTATGCCGTTTTCGTCAAGGGTCAGTGCCACAACGACACCGCCGTATTTTTTGACGAGCGGAAAGACAGCCTCCATGCTCTCCCTCTTACCGTTTACGGAATTCACCATCGCCTTTCCGTTATAGCGGCGAAGTGCCGCCTCCATAGCCCCGACGTTTGAGGTATCTATCTGCAACGGCAGGTCTATTATCGTCTGCAATTCACAAACGACCCTTTCAAGCATCACCGTTTCGTCTATATCGGGAAGTCCGACGTTTACGTCAAGGATATGGACTCCCTTATCCTGCTGTTCTACGCCCTCCGAGAGGATATAGTCTATGTCGTTATCCTTTAGTGCCTGCTTGAAGCGTTTCTTTCCGGTGGGATTTATACGTTCGCCGATCAGCACGGGATCGTCTCCAAGCTCTACCGTATGTGTATAGGAGGAGACCACAGTCGTGTGCTTCGGCTCGACCGCTCTCGGACTCATTGAGTTTGTTCTTTTATAAAGAGCGGCTATATATTCGGGGGTCGTGCCGCAGCAGCCGCCGACCAGGCGTACACCCTCGGCCACGAGCTCCGCGACCTCGCTTGCAAAGTCCTCGGCGGTAACGTCAAAGACCGTCCGACCGTCAACGGCTCTCGGAAGTCCTGCGTTCGGCTTTAGCAGTACCGGAACAGACGAATATTCGAGAAGCTCACGCACTACTCCGCGAAGCTGTCTCGGACCGAGTGAGCAGTTCGCTCCGAGCGCATCGACGCCCATACCCTCGAGAAGTGCGACCATTGCGGCAGGTGTCGCGCCGGTCATCAGCTTTCCGTCCTCACCGTAGGCGTTCGAGACTATGACCGGCAGGTCGCTGTTCTCGTGTGCGGCAAGGAGCGCGGCCTTCGTTTCGTAGGAGTCGTTCATCGTCTCGAGCATGATGAGCTGTGCGCCGTGCTTCACGCCGAGCCGCACCGTTTTTGCAAATACCTCGACCGCCGCTTCGAAGTCGAGGTCTCCGAGAGGCTTCAGGAGCTTTCCGGACGGTCCGATATCGAGCGCGACGAACTTTTCTCCCACGGAGACAGACTGCTCTGCGGCGGCTCTTGCGTTACGTATCGCCGCGCATATCAGCTCGTCAAGCTCCGCTTCGTCAAATTTGAGTATATTTGCGCCGAAGGTATTCGTGCAGACTACATTGCTCCCTGCATCAAAATAGGCTCTATGTATGTCGGTCACCACCTCGGGGTGCGAGATATTCCAGCGTTCGGGATGCTCACCCGGGCGAAGTCCGCGAGCTTGCAGGAGCGTTCCCATACCTCCGTCAAGGTAGACTATATTATTTTTTAAGTATTCTCTGAAATTCATATACTTCCTCTGTATGTGCAGTCTATTTTATCGCAAAGGGTACATTTGCAGCTTACGGCAGCTTCCTTTTGAGCTGTAAGTCCGACTATCGCCGTGACCGATTTGGACGGCGACATAAGCAGGCTGTCGGTCAGGG
>CAYSKU010000230.1:0-3483 GCA_964431775.1 uncultured Ruminococcus sp.
CTTCCATCTTAACGATGTACTCCATGATCTGAGCCATGATCTCGTCGTTGATCTGCTTGCCGTCTTCGTAGTACTTGGTGCAGGCTTCGGTGGTGATAGTGAAGCCCTGCGGTACGGGGAGACCGATATTGGTCATTTCTGCGAGGTTTGCGCCCTTGCCGCCGAGGAGCTCACGCATATTAGCGTTGCCTTCGGAGAACAGGTAAACATACTTCTTGGACATCTTTGAATGTACCTCCGCGTGATTTTATATATAATTATTGGGTTGGCTGACAAACGTCCGGGAAGCGGCTCTTGCTCGGTCGAGTTCGATATATACCATATAGCACCGATGATGGGAGACACAGGTATCGAAGCACGACAGAAAAGGCTGTTATCCCAGCGCAATTTGTATTATATCATACTTTTCCGAAAATATCCATAGGAAAACGCGAATTTCTCAGTAGTTTTCAAAAAATTTACGAATTCATCGGGTCGCCTGAGCCGACAGGCAGTCATCGGGTCGGCTGAGCCGACAGGCGGTCATCGGGTCGCCTGAGGCGACAGGCATGAATCGGCGCACTTTCAGTTTTGGTTGAAAGACATCCCACGACAATTTTATTGGTACAAGATCGTCTTCATCGGTCGGCTGAGCCGACGGGCATGAATCGGCGTTCGTGAAGCTGTGGTTGAAAGATATCCCACGAGGGTAGAGCTTATGCAGATCTGTCTGCTGACGGCTCGTTTTGTGCCGACACCGTGCGTTTCCTTCCTTATAAAATAACGTAAAGTTTAGACTTTACAAACCTGCGGTTGACAATTTAACCCACGCGTGATATAATGTAAGCGTACACGACATATAGTCCGCTTTTTCGCGGACATACATCATTTATATATCGGAGGAAGCTCATGTCTAAGGTATTAGTCGAGACCAGCGCACGTCACGTGCATCTTACAGAAGAACATATCAAGATCCTTTTCGGTGAGGGCGCGACCCTGACCCATAAGAAGGATCTCTCTCAGCCCGGTCAGTTCGCTTGCGAGGAAAGAGTTACCGTTGTAGGCCCGAAAAAGTCTATCCCCAACGTTATCATCCTCGGTCCCGCTCGTCCCGCTACTCAGGTAGAGGTATCCCTCACCGATGCCCGTACCCTCGGTGTTGCCGCTCCCGTTCGTGAATCCGGTGACGTTGCAGGCTCCGGTGCTTGCAAGCTCGTAGGTCCCTGCGGCGAGGTCGAGATCTCCGAGGGCGTGATCGCCGCTAAGCGTCACATCCACCTCACCCCCGCAGATGCAGAGGAGTTCGGTGTTTCCGACAAGGAGATCGTTTCCGTAAAGATCGACTCCGACGGCAGAAGCACTATCTTCGGCGATGTTGTCGTTCGCGTCAGCCCCAAGTTCGCTGCCGCTATGCACATCGATACCGATGAGTCCAATGCTGCCTGCGCGTTCGGCGAATGCTACGGCGAGATCATCAAGGGCTAAGCATATCCGACAAAGATAACATAACAGCTCCGTTCGGGGAGACCTTTTTGAAAAAAGGTCTCCCCGAAGCTGTCTAAGAACTTTTTTGTGAATATTTTTTCAAAAAAATACGCTATACCTATTGCAATCCGTCCGATAATATGCTATAATCTGACCCATAAACCAATATACAGACAAACGAAGTTTTCAGAAAAAGCGTTCGCGCTGCCCAAGGGGTTACACTCTCAGGCGTACCGCACGGTCGCGTGATACGTATCGCGTATCATGTATGCCGTTGGTGCAAAGACTGAAAATGGATGTGTCTCTGGAGAACGCCGAGTTTCCGCTTTGCGGAGATACGTCGGCTGCCGAAGGTGCAAGGTATCATCGATACCGAATCTCTCAGGCAAAAGGACAGAGTCTATAACCCAAAGTACCGTTACGTGGTATCTACGACTCGTGCGGTGCGCTCGGGCTATCGCCTGCATACCTTTCTCCGGAGCTGTCTATCGACGACGGCTCTTTCTTTTTTATCCTACATCATATTTTTTTGGAGGAAGCATCATGGATACCCTTTTAAAGATCGTTCAGACCATCAATATGTACCTTTCGGACTACATTTTGATAATCCTTTTGGTGGGCGTAGGTCTTTTCTACTCGATAAAGACCCGTTTCGTTCAGGTACGCTGCTTCGGTGAGGGAATGCATAAGGTGTTCGGAAACATCTCGTTCCGCGGCGGCTCGGCAAAGAGCGGTATGAGCTCGTTCCAGGCTTTGACGACCGCGATCGCGGCACAGGTCGGTACAGGTAACATCGTCGGTGCTTGCGGCGCGATACTGATAGGCGGCCCCGGTGCTATCTTCTGGATGTGGATCATCGCGTTCTTCGGAATGGCTACCATCTACGCAGAGGCAGTCCTCGCGCAGAAGACGCGCCGTGTCTCCGAGGACGGCACGGTCTCCGGCGGTCCCGTATACTACATCATGACCGCGTTCCCGAACAAGTTCGGTAAGTTCCTCTCGACGTTCTTTGCTATAGCGGCGGTGCTTGCGCTCGGCTTCATGGGCTCTATGGTGCAGTCGAACTCCATGGCGGAGGCGTGCAACACTGCCTTCGGCATCCCGACATGGGTGATCGGTCTCATCGTTGCGGCGATCTCGGCGTTCATCTTCATCGGCGGTGTTAACCGTATCGCCTCGATCTGCGAAAAGCTCGTTCCCCTTATGGCGACTCTGTATATAGTCGGCGGTCTCATTCTTTTGGTGTGCCGCATCAAGTACATTCCCGAAACGTTCGCTATGATATTCAAGTATGCGTTCGTTCCTCAGGCACTGATCGGCGGTGGTGTCGGTCACGCACTCAAGACCGCGATAAGCCAGGGTGCGAAGCGTGGTCTGTTCTCGAACGAAGCAGGTATGGGTTCTACTCCTCACGCACACGCGCTTGCAAACGTTAAGGATCCTCACGACCAGGGCGTTGCGGCTATGATCGGTGTGTTCATCGACACGTTCATCGTTCTGACTATGACCGCGCTGACCGTCATCTCGACCCTTTACGCAGGGGACGGCGTCCTTTCGAATATGCTCGAGACCGGTGTTCCGGAGGGTATCTCGAAGACCAATATGTCTCAGCTTGCGTTCTCCGGTGTGTTCGGCAATGCAATAGGTAACGGCTTCATTGCGATCTGTCTGTTCTTCTTCGCGTTCTCGACCGTCATCGGCTGGAACCTGTTCGGACGTATCAACATGAACTATCTGTTCGGCAAGAAGTCGAACCTAATCTACTCGATAATCGCGCTCCTGTTCATTTTCGCAGGCTCGCTCCTCTCGAACGATCTCGTATGGGAGCTGACCGACACCTTCAACCAGCTCATGGTCATTCCGAACGTCATAGCGATGTTCGCCCTTGCCAAGCTGGTAACGGGGTCGGCTGATCCGATAAACAAGGATCGGCGCAAGTAAAGTCGAGCTCGAAAGAGATCACACGACAATGCTATTGTTGCAAGCTTGTCTGTTGACGACTCGTGAAGTCTAAGCTTT
>CAYSKU010000231.1:0-3481 GCA_964431775.1 uncultured Ruminococcus sp.
CTCGTAAAGGCGGCTATGTTCGGCTCTGATGCAAACTGGGGACGCGTCATCTGTGCGCTCGGCTATTCCGGTGTCGAATTTGACACGAAGAAGGTCGATATCTCGTTCTCCTCCGACAAGGGTACTCTCCTTGTATGCAAGAACGGCGGCAGCTACGAATTCAGTGAGGAGCTTGCAAAGCTCGTACTGTCGCGTGACACTGTCACGATCACGTGTGAGATGAACGACGGCACGGCTACTGCGGAGGCCTACGGCTGTGACCTGAGCTACGAATACGTTCGCATAAACGGCGACTACAGAAGCTGAGTGAGGGGTATCTTATGTCCATTCGAAACGAAGATAAAGCAAGTATACTGATAGAAGCTCTCCCCTACATACAGAAGTACACCGGAAAGACGGTCGTCATAAAGTACGGCGGAAACGCGATGCTCTCTGACGAGCTTCGCGATGCGGTCATAAGTGACATAGTGCTTCTCTCGCTGACCGGTATAAACGTCGTTCTCGTTCACGGCGGCGGTCCAGACATGAACGAGCTTCTGAAAAAGATAGGTAAAAAGTCCGAATTCATAAACGGTCTCCGCTACACTGACGAGGAGACTGCCGAGGTCGCGCTGATGGTGCTTGCCGGAAAGACGAACAAGCAGCTCGTTGACCGTATCGGCAGGACGGGTGGTCGCGCTCTCGGTCTCTGCGGTCTCGACGGCGGTCTGATCAAGGCTACACGTCACACCGATGCGGAGGGTACGGACTACGGCTATGTCGGCGACATAGTCTCCGTTGATGCAGACGTTATAAAGGACGTTATCGCAAAGGGATATATTCCGGTCATCTCGACTGTCGCTCATGCCGAGGACACGTGCGGCGTCTACAACATAAACGCGGACACTGCCGCCGCCGAGATCGCAGTCGCGCTCCACGCGGAGAACCTTATACTTCTGACCGACACGGTCGGAGTCCTTCGCGATCCCTCCGACCCCACCTCCCTGATCTCCGTCATACGCACGGACGAGGTAGAAGGTCTGCGCCGCGACGGCATTATCTCGGGCGGTATGATACCGAAGGTCGAGTGCTGTGTCTCTGCGGTGCGTGGTGGCGTAAAGACGTTCATAATAGACGGACGGATCAAGCATTCCATCCTTATAGAGATGCTCTCCGAGGAGGGTATCGGAACGATGTTTACAAAGGAGTGAAGCAAAAATGATACGTGAAGAGGCCATACAGTTCGATTCCGAAAACATAATGTCAACCTACGGCAGGCTCGACCTCGTTCCCGAGGAGGGTCACGGTGCTACTCTGACCGACAAGAACGGCAAGAGCTACGTTGACTTTACGAGCGGTATCGGTGTCAACATATTCGGCTGGAACGATGAAGGCTGGAAGTCCGCCGTCACCGAGCAGGTCGGACGTTTTCAGCACATCTCAAACTACTTCTACTGCGACAAGGCTTCCGAGCTTGCAAGGGCTATCGCGGCTCGCACGGGAATGTCGAATATGTTCTTCTGCAACTCCGGCGCGGAGGCGAACGAGGGTGCTATAAAGCTCGCACGAAAGTACAGCTTTGACAAGTACGGTGAGGGCAGAAGCACTATCGTTACGCTGAACCGTTCGTTCCACGGTCGCACGATAACAACGCTAAAGGCTACAGGTCAGGAGGTCTTCCACAACTACTTCTTCCCCTTTACGGAGGGCTTCAAGTACTGTGAGGCAGGTGACATTGCGGCTCTTACGGAGGTCTGCACGTCTGACGTATGTGCGGTCATGCTCGAGGTGATACAGGGTGAGGGAGGCGTGAACATACTCTCCCCCGAATACCTCCGTGCGGTCGAGGCGTTCTGCAACGAGCGCGACATACTCCTTATCGTTGACGAGGTACAGACCGGTATCGGACGCTGCGGCAGCTTTTTCGCCTACATGAACGCGGGAATACATCCGGACATCGTCACCTCTGCGAAGGGGCTTGGCGGCGGTCTTCCGATAGGTGCGTTCATAAGCGGTGAAAAGTGCAAGGCTACTCTGACTGCCGGAATGCACGGTTCGACGTTCGGTGCGAATCCGGTATCGTGTGCGGCGGCGTGCTATGTCGTCTCCCGTCTGACGGACGAGCTTCTTGCAGAGGTACGCGAAAAGGGTGAGTATCTGCGTACACGTATCGCCGGACTTGGCTCCGGCAAGGTACGTGAGGTACGCGGTGTCGGTATGATGGTGGGTATCGCCGTGAACGTACCGCCGAAGGAGGTACTGCACGAGGCGTTCGACCGCGGTCTGCTCGTACTGACTGCCGGTCAGGACGTTGTACGTCTTCTTCCTCCGCTCACTATATCCTACGAGGAGCTTGACCGAGGTCTCGCCGTACTCGCAGAGGTGCTGTGATCGGTCGCGTGAGCGGATATATTAGTAGTATACAGTTAAATATGATAAAAAGAGGTTATATATAAAATGAACGATCTTCTTAAAATGTCCGATCTTTCGAAGAGCGACATTATCGAGCTTCTTGACATTGCGGACAAGCTGAAATACGAACGCAAGCACGGTATCGAGCATCACATTCTGAAGGGAAAGTCGCTCGGCATGATCTTCCAGAAGTCGTCCACGAGGACTCGAGTTTCCTTTGAGACCGGTATCTATCAGCTCGGCGGTCAGGCTCTGTTCCTCTCTCCGCGTGATCTCCAGATAGGTCGCGGAGAGCCGCTCGAGGACACTGCGCGTGTTCTCTCGCGTTATCTTGACGGTATCATGATCCGTACCTTCGCGCAGAAGGAGGTCGAGGATCTTGCGGAGTACTGCACCTGTCCCGTCATCAACGGTCTGACCGACTACTGTCATCCGTGTCAAGTACTCGCCGATCTTATGACTATCCGTGAGCTCAAGGGTGGCTTTGACGGCTTGAAGATGTGCTACATCGGTGACGGCAACAACATGGCAAACTCCCTGATCGTCGGCGGTCTGACAGTCGGCATGAAGGTATCGATAGCTTGCCCGAACGATCATCAGCCGGACGAAAGTGTACTTGACTTTACGAAAAAATACGGCACCATGTACACTATGACCGACGATGTTCTCGAAGCGGCGAAGGATGCCGACGTTCTTTTCACCGACGTATGGGCTTCCATGGGTCAGGAGGATGAAGCGGCTGAGCGCAGAAAGGTATTTGTCGGATACCAGATCAACGATGCGGTAATGTCCGTTGCCGCAAAGGATGCGATGGTACAGCACTGTCTGCCGGCGCATCGCGGTGAGGAGATCACTGCCGACGTTTTCGAGAAGCACGCCGACGAGATATTCGAGGAGGCCGAGAACCGTCTCCACGCCCAAAAAGCCGTCATGGTCAAGCTCATGTCGGTCGGCTGAGCCGACAGGCGGTCATCGCATGAATCGGCATTAGTGCAGTTTAGGTCGGAGGTGATCACACGACAATGTAATTGGTGCAAATTTTGTAGCCTTAGGCTCCCTCCGGGAGGGAGCTGGCAGCTTGTCTGCCTGA
>CAYSKU010000232.1:0-3462 GCA_964431775.1 uncultured Ruminococcus sp.
CACAAAGATCTCTCGCTCCTGTACATATCTCCTTCTTTTTCAAACAACGCCTAGTTATTTCGTGCTTTCGTAGTCCTCTTGCAGTACCGGATAGGCTATGACCGTGTCGCCGAGCTTCCAGCCCGAGGAGATGACCTTCACCGTGACGGCTTCTCCGTCACGTATCGGGGTCTTACGCTCCGGAAGAGGCTCAAAGCGACAGCCCTCCATCTGCTCGAGGGTCAGTCTGTGCGTGGAATTCGGAGCGAGACGACTTGCAGGAGCTATTCCCGAGTCACGCAGGAACGTGAGAAGTCGGTCAAAGAACGCAGGTATGCCCTCGACGGAGTAGGGAAGACGCTCACCGCTCCGCTTGAGGTCGGCGCACGCCTTTTTCTGTAGGTACAGCGAATCGATGAGGAAGCCGTACTTTTCGTTGTTCAGTGCAGTGAAGAACGAGGCGATGGCACGTGACCTTGACTCCTCGAGCTTATCCTCGAATTCCGCGTCTGCGGCTTCGACCATCTCTCTGTACTCCTGAAGCTCCTTACGTGCGAGGTAGACCTCACGGCGAAGTGCCGGAATGTCGGTCATCTGATCTATCTCGTTTCGAACGTTGTCGGCACCTGCATCGTACGTGATGATGTTGAGTACCTGATTCAGGCACTTCGAGCGGAATTTGATACCGAGCTTCAACAGCTCGTTACGCTCCGCGCAGCTGTTCAGCTCCGGAATGTACTCGAACATCGCAACGAGGAGGATAGAATAGGTGTATCGTTTTTTGTCCTTGCTGCGCTTTTCCTCGATCATACGCTTGGCTTCCTTTATGGCAGCGGCGTCAAGCGTCATGCCGGCGTATATACGCTCAACGACCTTGTGCGCCCATTCGACAAGCTCGGCTCTGACCTCACGGTCTGTGAGGACCATATATTCGTTTCGCTTTACGATATCCATGTCCTCGAGACGACGGTCGGGGAAATAGGGCTGTACGAGCTTTCGACACGCGGAGGGCGTGAGGGTCGGGTCGCTAAGGTACGTGCGGAGCATCAGGTTCTCAAGTCTTGCGAGATAACGAAGCTCCTCGGTGGCAAGCGCGGTCTTACTGTAGTCGCGGACGGTGTTCAGTATGCTGTTTACGATCTTATCCGAGACGTTCTTTTTATTCGGAATAAACATTACAGTCACTCTCCTTATATGATCTCATATACCTCTTTATCCTTTGTGTAGACTATGCGGCGCAGGCGCGTACCAAGCTCCTCTCTGCATAACGCCTCCGCCTCCTTACCTTTTGACGCATGGACGACATACACCTGAACGGGGTCTGTACGCCGTATCAGATGAACGAGGTCGTTGTAGTCGGCGTGGAGCGTGAAGTCCGTTTTGACCATCGAATGGTTCGGGTACTTCTTCATGTCACAGCCGGTGCGCTCGAATACGATGATCGGCTCGGTCGGAGAATTATCGTTTTTCCATTCTGCGAGAGGGTGTATGTAGGACGGAAGTCGGAACGTGTCGGACGTTCGCTCGTAGTATCGCGCCAGAGCGAGAAGGTCGGGGTCGAGAAAGACCTTGCTTTTCCGGAAGCTACCGTCCTCGATCATCTCCTCGAGCATCGCGAGTATCTCGAGACCCTTTGTGAGCTGAGAGACGGGAAGCACCATTTTGCTGTTACGTGCCAGTGCTTCGTACAGATTCTTCGAGACGATAGATACCGAATTTTGGTTGAAGACGTTGTAATCCGGGTCGTTCGCACGTGTGCCGCAGAGGAGGAGCATATTCGGATGCACTTCCTCAGGCAGACTGTACGGGCTGGTAAGGTAGGTATAGTATGCCGCGAAATCTCCGGTATAGAGTATCCGGCGATCTCCTATCAGCGCATACACCATAGCCGCTCCCGGAACGTGACCTGCGTGGAACATCGAGAAGCCGCATACCTGACCGTTTCTTGCCTTGAAGCTCTCCTTTGAGCGGTAGGGGATGGTCTCTATACGGTTCATGATAAGCTCACAAAGTATGCTGTTGTGGAATCGCAGGTCGTCCGTATCCGCACCGATATACTCTGCGATCGTCGCGGCTAACTGATAACGAACGAAGCCCTTGGTCTGCTCGCTCATAAATATCCTTGCGTTTTTGCAGACAGCCGCCGTGTACGCGATAGCACCCATATGATCGAGATGGGCATGACTCACGAATATAGCATCGATGGTCTCGGGAGAGGGGATCTCGGGATGAGCCGTGTACGCGCTTCCGAGCTTTGTACCGCAGTCGAATAGGATACGCACACCGTACAGCTCGAGAAGATAGCAGGAGCCGCCGATGCCTGCACCGGACAGTATAGTTAAAGAATTCATTCGTTTTCACCCCCGTGTCGTATATACACTATATGTGAGACCATTATATCAGATACGGCAGTATCTGTCAAGGAAACAAAAGAGTGGTTTGTATATTGTATGTAAATTTAGTCCTCCAACGAGGGTGGAAAAAAGGTGCAAAAAGGGAACGCCGAGGCGTTCCCTACCTATGATATTGCCGTGGGATATCGTACAATCTCGACTGAAAGTGCGCCGATGACTGCTCGGCGGCTCAGCCGCCTCGTGGGATATCGTGCGATTTAAACTGAAAGTGTGCCGATCGTGCGCGCAGCCTCAGGCTGCCTCAGCCGCCTCGTGGGATATCGTGCGACTTAAACTGAAAGTGCGCCGATGACTGTCTGCGGCGACTGCGCCGCCTCAGCCGCCTTAGACGGTTCTCTTGAATTGAGGACCGTAGTTGGCGCAGGCTCTGTAGTCGGCACCCTCCTTGTCCATACCGAACGCATTCCATGCGGCAGGACGGAAGATCTTTTCGACCGGAACGTTGTGCATAGCGACCGGAATACGGAGGATGGAGCAGAGCGTGATGAGATCCGCACCGATGTGACCGTAGCTGATCGCACCGTGGTTTGCACCCCAGTTGTTCATGACGTCGTATGCGGTCTTGAAGGGAGAGCCCTCCTTGCCGTCACAGCGCGGCGCGAACCATGTGCAGGGCCACGTGTAGTCTGTTCTCTTCCAAAGGGTGTCGGTGACCTCGTCGGGAAGACGAACGCTCCAGCCCTCTGCGATCTGAAGCACCGGACCGAGTCCCTGTACGAGGTTCAGTCTGATCATGGTGCAGGGCATCTCCGCATTGGTGACGAAGCGCGAGGAGTAGCCGCCGCCGCGGAAGTAGCCGAGGTCGGCAAAGTTCCACGTCGTATGCTCCATGATAGCCTTCTGATCCTCTTCGGTGACGTTGTACCACTCCTTCATTACGGGCGTACCGTTCTCGTCACGAGCCTCACCGTTTGCGTCGAGACAGCAGGCACCGGAGTTGATCAGGTGGATGAAGCCGCCGTTCTCACGTGCAACTCCCTCAACGTCGTAGCCTGTCGCTCTCTTGACAGCCTCGGGACTCCAGTAGGTACGAACGTCCGCGAACATCTGAGCGCGGTTCGTGAGGAGC
>CAYSKU010000233.1:0-3460 GCA_964431775.1 uncultured Ruminococcus sp.
CAGGTTATTTTTTTGATATACGGTCTGGTCGCGTGCTGAAACTGTCTCGTCTGCTCATAGTTGTTTTTGAGGTCGATGTCATATTTCGACATTGCCGCAAGGGCGGAACGAATGATCTTATTCACGTTTTCTCCGGATCGCTTCCTAAAAAATGTTCGGTCATTATACGTTAACGACTATATTATAGCATATCCATGCGAAAGAATCAATAAAAAAGCTAAAGTTTACACAGCAACAGCATCTGCTTTTAGCAAAGTAAAACGTCAGATCATGCCTTTTACAGCAGATATGGGAGGACGAGCCTCCCACATCAGTTTATCTTATGTATTTTTTGCGGTTTTCTGCAAGTATGCGGTCACGTTCGAAGCCGCGTACACGTGCGAACGCCTGGTTCATCGTGGCGCGGACGAGGTACGGGTCTTCTGCGGCGTAGTCATTCGATATGCTTCCGAAGTAGCCCCACGCGATGATGGTACGCGCTCCGGCATCATATGCCGCCTCGGTTGCCTGTACGATCTCCTCCTCCATTCCGCGTGGAGTGCCGTATGCCTGTATCCATATATTGTGATCCTTTCCGTACTGACGTGCGACCTCGAGGTTACGCTTCGTTCCGTTATACACAAAGTCATACGGATCTACACCGGAGTAGCCCCAATACGGGTCACTTCCGATATTATCAAGTGTGGGTATCGCGCCGAGTCGTCCGATGGTATCGAGGTTTATTCCGATATTCTCGCTGAGCATGACACAGACCGAGTTTTTTATGCCCTTCGAGGCGGAATATCCGCAGATATCCTCGAAATAATCGACTATCGTGGCTGTACGAAACTCCTCCGTCTCCGCAGTCATCCTCTCGGGCATCGGATGACCGTAGCGTGCTTCGAAGCGTTCACGGCACACGGGACAGGTACAGGAATACACGCCGTCCTTATCCATCGGAAGGTGCGGCTCGTCCCAGAAGATCGTTTTACCGCCGATATAGTCAACGGCATCGATCCATTCCTTGACGAAGGCGCGGAACGACGGTGCGTTCAGGCAAGCCTGTGTCGAAGCTACCGTACCGTTTGAGTATATCTGGTGTGCCTCGGGGTGCAGAGCAAGGAAGAACGATTTGTCACCCGGAGGTCCGCCCAGTCCCCAGTTATCGACCCAGACCTCAAGTCCGCATTCCTTCGATATCTCGACCATATCCTTCATTACTTTGGAATGTCTGTCCCAGTCCGTATGAGAGAACATATGTACGACAAGATTCATATTATGATCTGCCATATCACGCAGATCGTTCTGTGCGTGATGCAGCATACGATTACCGTGGTACGCGGCACCGAGCAATAATTTTTGCATAGCAGTCTCCTTTTTTGTGTATCGTTCTACGGTTCATCTCCAGAACAGAGGAATATCCTTCCAGACACAGCCCTCCATTGCCGCCTGATGTGCGACAAGCCCCGGAACCGACATATCCATTGCACGGACTACGTCTATTGCTGGCTTGGTATCGTTCACGATGGAATCGAGGAAATCACGTACAAGGTAGTATTCGCTCGTACCGTGTCCGCCGAGCCTTGCTTCCGGCGGTGCGTTCTTATCGCTCGTGCATACCTCCATCGGTACGCAGGCTTCGTCCTCTCCCTCGATATATTTAAGTCCGATATTATCGTAGCCGGTACGTCCGGATTCGAGACAGCCCTTGGTTCCGTAAACGGAATAGGCGCAAAGCCACGTTTTACGTGTCGCGACCGAGGAGCGCAGCACCTTTATGGTCGCGCCCTTTTTGGTACGGAACAGACCGACCTGCATATCGATAAAGCCGTCACCTCTATGTGGAATTATAGTCGCCTTATTACCGGAGGCGGTACAGCTGACTATATAGTCGTCGGGCATGAGCTGGAGGATAGGTCCGAGGCTGTGTGAGCAGTAGTGCAGCGGTGCGCGGTCAACACGCCACTTCTCCGCGCCTGTCTCGGCATCGATTATCAGGTCACGTATCTCGTGTACGTAGTCGGCTTCGGCGTAATAGATGTCGCCGAGCTTGCCCTGCTCCGCCATACGCTTCCAGTCAAGTGCGTAAGCCATGTAGCAGCAGTTCTCCGCAAGCATATACTTCTGCTTAGGGTGAGCCTTTACCGCGTTGAATATCTGCTCACAGCCCTCGAGCGTTGAGGCTGCCGTGACCTCCGACAGTACGTGACAGCCGTTCTCGAGTGCCGCGACGACCTGCTCCGCGTGGTACGGCATAGGCGTTCCGAGTACGATGATATCGAGGTCGTCGTTCACAAAATCCTCGTAGCGTGTGTACAGGTGACGGTCGTCAAGTCCGAAATCACGTCCGTGTCCCTCGAGCTTTGCTTCGTCGAAGTCGCAAAGTGCGGTGACCTCCGTCAGCGGATCTACGCTGAACAGGTTTCCGTAGGAGGTACCGCGTCCGATACCGACCAGACCGACCTTTAGCTTTCTATCCATTTTTCAAGTCCTCCGTTTATTTGGGGTATTATGATAGATGAAAAAAATATAAAAATATCGCGGAAGACCCCCGTGTAGAGGATCGTTCCGCGAAAAGCATTTATTTCTCGTCTGCTTTATCCGAGCGTGCAAGCACTGCGTTCATGATTATACCGAGGATGAGTGCCGTTGCGATGGAGGTGATCGTTACCTGACCGAAGGTGAGGGTCAGACCGCCGATACCGCAGATGAAGATGGTGGAGACTACGAACAGGTTACGGTTCTGTTCGAGGTCAACGTTCTTTATCATCTTCAGACCGGACACGGAGATGAAGCCGTACAGTGCAATGCAGATACCGCCCATAACGCACGGAGGTATGGAGTCAACTATCGCAACGAACGGAGAGAGGAATGCGATAAGAAGTGCGCCGACCGCCGCCGCAACGATAGTCGAAACGGAGGCGTTGCCGGTGATCGCGACACACGCTACGGATTCACCGTAGGTCGTGTTCGGACAGCCGCCGAAGAACGCACCGGCCATAGAGCCGACACCGTCGCCGAGAAGAGTACGTGCAAGACCGGGATCCTCAAGGAGATCCTTTTCGATGATCGTGGAGATGTTCTTATGGTCTGCGATATGCTCCGCGAATACGACGAAGGCAACGGGAACGTATGCAGCCGCAAGTGTGCCGATATACTGACCGGACAGCTCATCGAACGCACCGAACGCGCTGAGGAACGTGAAGTTCGGAACGGATACGAACGTTGAAAGAGCTACCTTACCGTCAACAAGAAGGTTCGAGAAGTATGTAAAGTCGATGATCTTGAGTGAATCTATGCCTGCGGCGATACCGATAACGGTGAACACAGCCGATACCGCGTAGCCTGCAAGGATACCGATTATGAAGGGGATGAGTCGTGCGGTCTTCTTACCGTAGGAGGAGGCTATGACCGTAACGAACAGGGTAACTACCGCGCAGAGTATACATACGAGCGGACTTGCGGTAACGACACCGTCAAC
>CAYSKU010000234.1:0-213 GCA_964431775.1 uncultured Ruminococcus sp.
ATTTCCTCAACGTCGTCGGAGGTCTGCTGAGCCTCAATAACCTGACGGACCCATGCAAGACGCTGCTCCATCTTATCCTTGCCCTGAATGCCCTCTTTGTATTTCCAGTGGGCTGCAATTCCGTATTCGGCAGTTTCATGCATATCCCATGTTCTTATCTGAACCTCGAACGGGATTCCCTCCCTGCCGAGAACAGTTGTGTGGAGAGACTGA
>CAYSKU010000234.1:223-3444 GCA_964431775.1 uncultured Ruminococcus sp.
GGAGTCGAAATATAGTCCTTGAAACGGTTGGGCAGCGGACGGAACATATCATGAATCAGTCCGAGAACATTGTAGCACTCCGCAACGGTGGATACGATAATTCTTACGGCATATTTGTCGTAGATTTCATCAATGCTCTTGTGATTTATGAAGATTTTCTTATAAATTCCGTAAATGCTTTTTACTCTGCCGTCGATATTCGGAGGCTGCTGAAAATCCTCATTCTTGAAGCGCTGTGCGATACGCTTCTTGATGATTTCAATAAACGCTTCCCTCTCCTCTTTTTTATTTTCAAGGATATGCTCGATTTCGGAATATGCGTAGGGATCAAGATAATGGAACGATAAATCCTCCAGTTCCTCCTTGACGGCACGGATTCCGAGACGATGTGCAATCGGAGCATAAATATTCATCGTTTCAAGGGCGGTTCTTCTCTGCCTGTCGATGGGACGATATTTAAGCGTACGCATATTGTGCAGACGGTCGCAGAGCTTGATGAAGATGACGCGGATATCCTTGGACATTGCAAGAAGCATCTTACGGATATTCTCCATGTTCGCTTCTTCCTTATCCTCAACGTTTATGACCTTCATCTTGGTCAGACCGTCAACGAGCATCGCAACGTCCTCACCGAAGCGAGTACGTATGATATCAAGGTTCGTTTTGTCGGGGCAGTCCTCGACCGTGTCGTGCAGAAATGCCGCGCAGATGGAGTCCGTATCGAGTCCGAGTCCGGTGACGATCTCCGCGACAGCTACAGGATGCGATATATACGGCTCTCCGCTGACACGAAACTGTCCCTCATGGAGAGCCTTTGCGTAGAGATAGGCTCTCTCTATCTTTTCTATATCGTAATGCTTTTCACTTTTTTCGAGGACGGAGAGTATCTTATCGATACCCGCAAATTCACCTCGTTCGTTTTTTTCTTCGTTACTGTTCATATAATAAAGCTCCGTTTTACCGTTTTGTCACACTTCCGCGCCGAATTCCTCATTCATCCTGCGATACAGGCTCGACCGCTCAAGCTCCGTCTTCATCCTCGGCGGGATGTAGCGGAACGCATACAGCTCTCCGTCATCGTCGTTACGGAGCGTTTCGACTCCCAGAAGTCCGAGTTCACACAGTATCACTATCGAAAGGCGCAGCTTTACGTTGTTTATAGCCACTCTTTCGTTTTTCAACAGGTTCGACAGTGCGCGTATGTCGAACACCTCATGCTCCAGACGAAGCTCACGTCTGAGAAGACTGTATACCGCACCGCATTCGTCCCTCGTCGGAACGATATACGAGGCGGTGTGTCCGAGTGAGGTGACACGCTCGAGTATCTCCTCGTGCGTACCTCCGTCACGTATCAGACGGAACAGCGAAAGGTCGGCGTTCTCCGCTTCAAGCTGCTCCTCTGTCAGACGTATGTCGTTTATCATGAGCTGTACGGAACGGTTGTTCCGAAATTCGTTCACCTCGAGCCTGAACATAACGTCCGCAGTGTCACCCGGGTAGAGAGACAGCTCCTCGAGAGTCTTACGGAAGCACATTCCGTTTATGTTTGACGAGCCGATCCGAAGCACGAGCCTCGTATGCTTTCCCTCTCCGACAGGCACGGTATCGACCACACGAACGTTACGCAGAACGAACACAGGGGTCGGATTCGAGACACCGTAGGGCTCGAGATAGTATAGCTCGGTCGCCTGCTCCATGGTTATGTCGGACGGACGAAGCTCACATTCCGCTTCGAGACACGTCTGTACACCTCCGCAGGAGATACATCCTCTCGCACATTCGTTTATACGTCGGCGAAATTCGGGCAGCTTGTCACGCTCGATGGTCAGTCCTGCCGCCAGCTCGTGACCTCCGAACTTGACGAGAAGGTCGGAGCAGGCGCGAAGTCCCTCAACGAGATCAAAGCCCTCGACACTTCGTCCGGATCCCTTTCCGATCGTCCCGTCCCCCTCAAAGGATATGAGTATCGAGGGACAGCCGTATCTTTCGGTGATACGTGAGGCGACTATACCGATTATGCCGTGGTGCCACGTCTCGTTATCGAGGACTATCACGGGATCGTTCTCGAAATCGTGAGAGGCGGCGATAGCTGCATAGGCATCGTCTATTATCTGATTCTCGACAGTCTGTCTCTCGTGATTTATGGCGCAGAGCTGCTCGGCGATGGGAGCGGCTGTCTCACGATCGGGTGCAAGAAACAACTCGACAGCCATAGAAGCATCGCGTATACGTCCTGCGGCGTTGATACGCGGAGCTATGGTATAGCCGATATAGGTGGCAGTCACCTTCCGTTTGGTATTGTATTTTGAGTCTGTTCCCGACTTTTCGATAAGCTCGAGAAGTCCCGGGCGCATGGTCGCCTCGATGAGCTGTAGACCGTAGCTGACTATAAGGCGGTTCTCGTCACGTATCGGCATGACGTCCGCGATAGTACCGATAGCGACAAGGTCGCAGAATTCACCGGCGATACGCTTCACGCACTCGGTCATCGGTAGGTCGGGGCATCTGACCGCCTCTATCGCGCAGAGCAGCTTGAATACCACCCCGACCCCGGCAAGCTCATTGAACGGATACTTGCAGTCATGACGGTGCGGATCTACGACCGCTACGGCATCGGGAAGCTCCGTCGGACATTCGTGATGGTCGGTGACGATCAGCTCCATACCCAGCTCACGTGTCAGCTCCGCCTCGTAGACGGCGGTTATACCCGTATCGACCGTGACGATCAGACGACAGCCGTCTGCGGCAAGTCTTCGTACCGCCCCCTCCGACATTCCGTAGCCCTCGCCGGAACGACAGGGGATGTAATACGAAACGTCCGCACCGAGACCCCTGAGATAGAGCAAAAGACAGCTGACGGAGGTAACTCCGTCAACGTCATAGTCACCGTATATGACGATACGTTCATGCTCCTCGACCGCTTCGAGTATGCGGTATACGGCGTTGTCCATATCCTCCATCTCGAACGGGTCGTGCAGCTGCTCGGTCTCTTTAAGAAGAAAGCTCCTTGCATCCGACGGAGTGGTACAGCCTCTCGAGACGAGAAGCTGTGCGGTCGGCAGTCTGATGCCGAGCTCCTTTGATATCTCACGTACTATCGGATCATCCTTCATCCGTTCGTAGGAGGAGGAGATGACCCATTTATTCTTATAGCGCATCAGTGTTCTCTTTCCGTAATGATATGATAATGTGTTGTTTTGAAGAAGTAAAATAGATCTCTG
>CAYSKU010000235.1:0-3424 GCA_964431775.1 uncultured Ruminococcus sp.
CCGATATCGAAGTTGTACGGCGTCTCCTCGAAGCGGACGGTCGCATCGTTCATCAAGCCCATTAGCTCGTCACTCTGTGGGCAGTCGGTCAGGATCGAGTGCATATTGTCCATCTCGGTCATGACGATATTTTCCTGTATCTTGTTCGACAGCGCACTTCCGCACGTGAAGCAGCTGTCGTTCTTTATGTCCGTACAGAACATGACGGCGGTGACGTCACGCTTGTCAAGGCTCGAAACGCCCGTTATCTCGGCGTAGCGGAAGCCGTGATACGTGAACTGCGGCTGCCAAACGAAGCTGTCACGTGAGTCTCCCGAGGCGATATAGGTATCGGTACAGCTCGCGCCGCGCAGAGGTGCGGTATAAAGCTCACCGTTTTCGTCAAGCTCCTCGGAATGACGTATACGTATGGTCTGCCCTGCGGTCATGCCGTCCGGAAGCACCATACGAACGACACCCGAGATATTCTGTCCGAAGTCAACGACGAACCGTCCGTCACTCGGTCGGGTGATCTCGAGTGCTTTATATTCCCTCTGCACTCTGATCGGCTCAAGCACCATCGGACGAGGTGTGCCGCCCGGGGCAGATGTGCGTCTCGCTGACGTAAAGCCTCGCGCTGTACCAACGTTCCAGTCGTTGTCGGCGCGGCTCGCATCGTAGGTCTCTCCGTTGAAGATGGAGGAAGAGACTATCGCGCCGAACTTATACTGCCAGCTCTCGTCTGTCGATACGGTCTCGGTATGTCCGTCACGGTAAAAGAGCCTGAGCATAGCCCAAAGCACAGGCTCACCGGCAAACTCAACGGTACGCTCACCGAGTGCGCCCTCGATGACCTCGGTGGTGTTATGTCGCCAGCCGTCCGCAACGGTGATACCGAGCACGTTATGCGTACCGCCGAACAGACGTGCGATATCGTGATGCACTACGTAATACGCAAGCCTTGCGTAGTTCGAATGTGCAGGCTCGAGAAGTGCGTCATCGACCTCGACTCCGTTTACGGTGACTGCGTGATAGCCGTAGCCTGCAACGTACAGGCAGGCAGCCTCGACCTCTCCGTCAAGGTCGCGGCGGAAGTATATGGCACGTCCCTTGTTCTCCTCGGCTGACGTTATCCACTCGCCGACAGTCTCGGCTTCCGTGAGAACTCCGCTAACGAACGAGGTCATGTACGGCTCAGATCCCTCGGCTGTTCCGTAGACCGTTACGGCAAGGTCAAGGCGAAGTCCGTGCGGCAGCTGCGCTCCCGTGTAGGTCGCGGACTGCGCGGCACTCTTTACCGTTCCGCTGTCCCAGTAAACGTTATGTCTGTCGGAGACCGTTACACGGTACGCGGTCTGGCGGTCGTTCGTGCGATCCGAGGTGACCGCCCACGAGAAGGTCGGTGTGTCGGTATCCGTGGTACAGCCTCGACTTCCCTCGCCGATCCTTGCGCCGTCAAGATACACTGCGGTGACTTTTATCATGATATTTCCTTTCTGAACTCGAACGAGAATAGAATATATCTTTATTATAGCACAGTTTCACAAAAAATCAATGAAAAAAGCCCATCGTGGGGGAGTTTCCAACCTATTTATTAAACAAGCGGTCTGCACAGAACAAAAAGTCAGCCGCCGCCGTGCGGTCTAAGAGCACCGTCCCTCGAACCGGCATAAAGTCGGAAAACGCCCCGAAGGGCGTTTTCCTTGTATCGTTTTGTGTGAGACCTTCGTAGTACCCTCGCGGTGCTGTTCCTCAGATACCCTTCTTCGAACGCTCGATATGCTCAAGCTCGGTCTCGTTGTACTTCGTAACGTGTCCCGGAATGGGCATGAGCTTTTCGGAGATAACGTCGATTATACCGTCAGCCTGCGGGAAGTAGTACTTCTCAAGCTCGAACGCAGGAGTGATCCAGTTTCTCGAACCGTATACAGCCGGCGGTGCATCAAGGTAGTCGAACGCCATCTCGGTTATGTTCGATGCCATGTCACGCATCATAGAGCCGCGATCGACCGCGTCACCGACGATGATGATCTTTCCGGTCTTCTTTACGGACTCGATGACCTTCTCGTAGTTGAACGGAACGAGAGAGCGTGCATCGATGACCTCTGCGGAGATACCGTAGTCGGCTTCGAGCTTCTTTGCCGCCTCGAGCGCACGGTAAAGTACCGCACCGATAGTAAGGATGGTGACGTCCTTACCCTCACGCTTGATGTCGGGATCGCCGAATTCTACCTCGTAGTAGTCGGTCGGAACGCCTTCCTTGTGGAACTGCTCACCGATGTCGTAGATCCTCTGGGATTCAAAGAAGATAACGGGGTCTGTACCGTTCAGAGCGGCATTCATGAGACCCTTCGCATCGTAGGGAGTTGCAGGGAAGCATACCTTGAGACCCGGGATGTGAGAGCAGAGAGCCGTCCAGTCCTGAGAGTGCTGTGCGCCGTACTTCGAACCGACGGATACACGGAGAACGACCGGCATCTTCAGGATACCTGCGGACATGGACTGCCACTTGGAGAGCTGGTTGAATATCTCGTCACCTGCACAGCCGATAAAGTCGGCGTACATCAGCTCAACGATCGCACGACCGCCGGCAACAGCGTAACCGACGGCAGAGCCGACGATAGCGGACTCGGAGATCGGTGCATTGAAGAATCTGTGGTAGGGAAGAGCCTCGGTAAGACCGCGATATACCGCGAACGCACCGCCCCAGTCACGGTTGTCTTCACCGTAGGCGATGGTCGTCGGGTCTTCGTAGAACTTGTCAAGGATAGCCTCGAACAGACCGTCACGGAGACCGAACAGCTTCATCTTCGGGATAGCCTCACCCTTTTCGTCAAAGGCATAGCGCGCCTTTGTCGCGATCTGCTTTACTCTCGGGTTCTCTTCCTTCGGGATAAGCACCTCAGGCTCACGAGTGGTGTCCATGGACTTGACGTGCTCGTTCGAATACATGATGGAGGAGATCATCTCGGGATCCTTGGAGAGATCCATGCGCGGAGATACCTCATCGTCTATAGCAAGCTTGATTATCTTAGTGGTACGTGCGATGATAGCCTCATCGATGGAAGCGAACTCATCCTCGGTGGCGATACCGCCGGCGATCATCTTCGCACGGTAAGCGGCGATCGGGCAGGCTTCCTTCCATGCCTCGATCTCCTCGGGGGTACGGTAGGTGGAGGAGTCGGACGGAGAGTGACCGGATACACGGTAGGTAGCGACCTCGAGGAGCGCGGGACCCTGACCGTTCACGAGAAGCTCCTTCTTGCGAGTCGTGGCATCGATGACTGCGAGAGGATCGTAACCGTTGACCTTTTCGGCGTGCATCTGAGTCGGGTTGAAGCCGGCTGCAAGACGAGCGGGATTGCCGAAGCCCATCGTCTCACCCATGGTCTGACCGCCCATGCCGTAGAAGTTGTTGAATACGTTGAACAGGATCGGCATACCC
>CAYSKU010000236.1:0-3392 GCA_964431775.1 uncultured Ruminococcus sp.
TCAGGCAGACAAGCTGCCAGCTCCCTCCCGGAGGGAGCCTAAGGCTACAAAATTTACACAAACTCCACCATCGTGTGATCATCTCCGACCTAAGCTGAAATAACGCCGATGCCTGTTTGCGGTCTCAGACCGCCGTCGCCTCAGCCGACTGCACCAATTACATTGTCGTGTGATCGCTTCCGACCTAAACTGAAAGTGTGCCGATGACCGTCCGCGGCGTCACGCCGCCGGCTCAGGCGACCCTGCACAAACTCCAACATCGTGTGATCGCTTCCGACCTAAGCTGAAAGTGTGCCGATGACCGTCCGCGGCGTCACGCCGCCGGCTCAGCCGACTCCGCACAAACTCCACCATCGTGTGATCGCTTCCGACCTAAACTGAAATAACGCCGATGACCGCCCGTCGCCTCAGGCGACCGACCCGACTATGCCTGAACTTATTCAAAAAAGCTCGTATTTTACAGAGCGACCGGAGATCGTCATCCACGAAGCCGAGCATGACGGTCGCTTGAGCTCCCATACTCACGAATTCTACGAGATCGTCTATATCGTTGACGGCTTCACGCTGCATTCCTCCGCAGGTCGAGTCAATATGCTCGTCACGGGCGACCTTTTCTTCGTCCGACCCGGGGAGGAGCATTCCTATATCAACGCCTACCGTACAAAGCTCTATAACCTCCTCTTTACCGCCGACGAGCTCGGCTCGGAGCTTCCCGAGCTGTCACGTCTGCCCGGACTCGACGTCATGTTCAACGGCGGAGATGCCGAAAATATCTCCGCAAGACTTCTCCATGTCGATATGAACGAACGTCACGCAGTCGAATCCGTGCTCGACAGCATACGCTCGGAACGCGCCGCTCACCGTACAGGCTGGCAGTCACTCACACGCGCCCTCTTTATCTCGTTCCTCATCCGCTATTCGCGTATGTACGAGGCAAGGTGGGATCGCCGTCAGCAGTCCTCCAACGACTACTACGGCTATATCTATAAGATACTCAGCTACGTAAACGAAAACTACAAGGACCCGATAACCACCACCGAGCTTGCGGAGATAACCGGACTCTCTCCCGACTATATGGCAAGGCGGTTCAAGCAGGCTCTCAATATGAGTCCGGCAGAGTACGTCAGACGCTTCCGCATCGCTCGTGCGATGGAGCTTCTTTGTACCACCGATACGCCTGTCGCCGAGGTCGCCGGGATGACCGGCTTCTCGGACGTCAGCCTGTTCTCACGAGTCTTCAAGCAGGCTGTCGGACTTCCCCCTGCCGCGTATCGCAAGAATATCTCAGCCGAGGATACCATCGGCAAGACCGGAGAACGTAAAGCAACGTAAGCAACGCTCACGGCGGAGCTGTGAGCCAAAGCATAGATCCAACAAAAAACAAGCTCACGCCGCCCATATGACCGTAAGCATCGGTCGTGAACGCTCGGACAGACTGTATTTTGTTTTTAAGAGCTGCACTGCACCTTATCCTGTTATTGACCAAAAAGGTTTTGAAGAGGGGTGCAGGGGAGGAACTTTTCCTTAAAAAGTTCCTCCCCGCAGGTGGATCTGTGAATTATAAAAATTCTTTTAACGGAGGAAAACGCAATGTCGAAGGTTCTGTTTGCATCCAAGACTATCGAATACGAAGGTCCGTATGGGACTGCGACCCGAAAGTACGTCATTCGTCTCGGAGACCTTGACGGTCTCTATCTCGGCACCCGTGAAAAGAAGGTGCTGTTCGGTCTCATAAAGAAAAAGGAACGCTACCTCGAGATACGCACTCACGGTATACAGGGTATCGACGCACCCATCGTGCTTGGCGAATTCGACAAGGACAGCGACGAGGAGTTCACCATGCTCCTCGAAAAGGTAAAGCAGTTCGCAGGAGACAACGACCTCAAGCTGCACAAGGTATAATTTTCTCCATCGGGAGCAGAGCTTGAAAATTTTTATAAAGGGCGTGAAAGACCCTTTAGAAAGGATAAAACATGGAAAAGATCTTTAAGGCAGCCGTTGTCGGTATGGGCGGCATCGGACACACTCACGCAACGTGCATACAGAACGATCCTCTTGCAGAGCTGATCGCGGTATGTGACCTCATTCCCGAGAAGGCAGACGCGGCAGCCGAGAAATTCGGCGTTCCGGCGTACTACTCCCTCAAGGATATGCTGATCGCGCACCCCGAGATAGAGGTAGTACACGTCACGACCTCCGGCTTTGAGAACGGCTCGTGGCACTACGACCCGACCATCGAGGCACTTGACGCAGGACGTCACGTACTCGTTGAGAAGCCGATCTCGAACAACATCGAGGAAGCGCGCTTCATGGTAGACTACGCCTCGAAGAAGGGTCTGTACCTCGGCTGTGACCTGAACCACTACTTCTCCGAGCCTGCGTTCAAGGCAGACGAGCTCATCAAGAACGGCGGTGTCGGTGAGCAGGTATACGCTATGACGAAGGTCGGCTTCAACGGAAGCAGTGTCAACGTAAACGCCATCGACAGAAACTCCAGATGGCAGATGCCCTATTCTCACGCGAAGGCGTTCCTCACGCACCCCTTCTCGGTAATGCGCCACTTCTGCGGTGACGTTACGCACATCCAAGCGTTTATGGACAAGCCCGGCGCACGTCGTCAGTCCGAGGATCTCATGCTGTCGATCCAGTCCGTACACATGAAGTTCCAGAACGGCTGTGTCGGCTATCTTCTCTCCCAGAGAGGCGATGCTATGTTCGGTCTGGGCGGCTGGTGGTCGTTCGAGCTTGCCGGAACGCACGGTACGTTCTGCATCGAGAACTGCGTTGAGAAGCTGACCTACTGGAAGCAGGGACAGGAGCCGGAGGTAACGAACACCGGTGTCACCGACTTTGGCGCAACGTTCCCGATCCGTATCCACGCCTTCTACGAGGATCTGTCGAACAACGTTCCGCTCGAGCATCTCCGCGCCTCCGGTCGTGATGCGCTTGCAACGATGGAATACATCTTTGCGGCTATCGACTCCTACGAGAACGGCGGCGAGATCGTTCGTCCGCACGCCCTCCCCGCATACCACGGTCACCCCACCATCATCCACTAAGCGGCGTGACGCCGCAGGCATGAATCGGCGCACTTTCAGTTGAGATCGAAAGATATCCCACGACAATATTATTAGTGCAGAATCGGCGCACTTTCAGTTGAAGTTGTTCGACATCCCACGACAATATTATTGGGTGCAGAGTCGGCTGAGCCGACAGGCATAGTCGGCA
The DNA here is from genome assembly GCA_964431775.1 of uncultured Ruminococcus sp. Taxonomy (GTDB): domain Bacteria; phylum Bacillota; class Clostridia; order Oscillospirales; family CAG-272; genus UMGS1696. Next base: position 3,229 of record CAYSKU010000236.1, read on the forward strand.
TTTCTGAAGCTGAATAGGGAAGCGATCCCACGACGGTGGAGCTTATGCAAACTTGGTCTGCTGACTGTTTGTCCTATGCAGACCGCACGGTGTCTGCTAACTGTTTGTAAATTCTAAACTTTACATAATTTTACAGAAAAGAAATCGACCCTCGGGTCGTTTTC